>CAXHHS010000500.1:0-5685 GCA_964015645.1 uncultured bacterium | reverse complement strand
TACACCAAGAAGCTCGTCGGCAGCGTCAGATGTGTATAAGAGACAGGAATGGGGGCAAGCGTATCCAGGATTTCCGCAATTGCCTGGGAGCGGTCGTTGGCTTTCTCAAAGTCATATTTGGTTTTGAGCACTTTTAAGCGGAATGCTAAATAATCCTCAGCGTTTTTTAGCAAGTCGAGAAACGCATCCTTACCGTTCTTTTTGACGAAGCTGTCGGGATCTTCTCCGGCCGGTAAAATTAGCACTTCCACATCCAGGTTTTGTTGAAACAAGATTTCACCGCCGCGCGCTGCGGCATTGATGCCGGCTTTGTCTGCGTCATAACACATGATAATGCGATTGGTATACCGTCGAATTAATCTTGCATGGTTTTCCGTTAATGATGTACCGCTTGTTGCTACCACGTGCTTTATCCCATTTTGGTACAGCTGGATAAGATCCATATATCCTTCGACAAAAATAGCTGCGCCATTTTCGCGGATCGCTTCTTTTGCAAAAAACAACCCATACAGTATATGGCTTTTTTGGTAAACGGGAGATTCTGGCGAGTTAATGTATTTCGGCGAATTCGGTTCATCTTTTAATGCCCGCCCGCCAAATCCAACGACATTCCCAGAAGGGTTGTGAATCGGAAACATCAAGCGATTGCGAAAACGATCGTAATCGTTGCCGGTTTTTTCGCTTTTTAACAGTAGGCCGAGCTTTTTATATGGTTGCAAAGGATAGTTAAAATGCTGCAAGTGTTTGAGAAGGCCATCCCACTGCTCCGGCGCATACCCGATTTTGAAATGCTCAATGGTTTGTTCGGTTAAACCGCGATTCACTAAATAATCCAAAACCGTTTTCGGCGCAGTAGCCAATTGCCGCTGGAAAAAACTTTGGGTAATTTGATTGGCTTTAAATAATTTCTCGTTTTCGCTCTCTCGCTTTTTGAATTCCTGGGAAACCGGTATTTTAATTCCGGTCTCATCTGCCAATCGTTTAACGGCATCAACAAAGGAGAGGTTTTCGATCTGCATCAAAAACTGGTAGGAATTTCCACCCGCGCCGCAGCCAAAACATTTGTAAATTTGTTTTTCTGGGTTTACGCTAAACGAAGGCGTTTTTTCCTGGTGAAAGGGGCATACGCCAAAATAATTCCGCCCGCGTTTCTTTAGCGTCACATAGCGGCTTACCAAATCGACAATGCTGATGGAATCGCGCACCTGGTCGATAATATGTTCCGGAATTGGGGGCATATTTACTATTCAGATTTTATTTTTTGACAGAATGCTTCCTTGCAATCATTTTTGTATCACCGTATATTTTCCATTTGATAACAGGATGGAATAATTTATAGCGAACGGTTCAACAAAACAAATTAAAAGGGACTTACCATGTCAAAAACACAACCTCAGCAGCAAATAAACGTAGAACTTACCCCGGAAATGGCGGAAGGAACCTATGCCAACCTGGCAATCATTACCCATTCTCCGGCAGAATTTGTTATCGACTTTACCCGTTTATTACCCGGCATCCCCAAAGCAAAGGTAAAATCGAGAATTATTATGACGCCACAGCACGCCAAATCGTTGTTACTGGCACTGCAAGACAATATCGGGAAATTTGAAAAACAGCATGGTGAAATCAAAACGCAAACGGTTGCCGGCGATAATAAATCGTTTGGTTTTCAAGCTTCGGAGAACAATGATTCCTGATTTAGGGACGATTAATGGGTTACAAGCCTCGACTTTAAAAAAGGCATCCAGAAACTTCGGATGCCTTTGAATTGAATTTGAAATTACCACTAAAATGAAAACTGACTTAAAAGAAAATTTATCCCGCGTTCAAGAAAAAATTGATAAAGCGGCCTTAGCAGCCGGAAGGCAGCCGGAGGAGATTACCTTGATTGCCGTCACGAAAACATTTCCGGTGACGGTTGTTAACGAAGCGATTGCCGCCGGGGTTCAACATATCGGCGAAAACCGGATTCAGGAAGCCCGCCAAAAATTGCCGGAAATTAATCAGCCGGTTACAAAACATTTAATCGGGCATTTACAGCGCAATAAAGTTAAATACGCTGTTAAATTATTTGATATGATTCAATCCGTCGATTCAATAAGTTTGGCGGAAGAAATCAATTCACGCTGTGCGAAATTGGACTTGAAAATACCTGTTTTAATTGAAGTTAACACCAGTGACGAACCGGCAAAATTCGGATGCCATCCACAAGAAGCGCTCACCTTATTAAAGGCGATTGACCGGTTGCCCAATTTATCTGCTCGCGGGTTTATGACGATTGCTGTTTATAGCGATGACCCGGAGGTCGTTCGACCATGCTTCCGGCAGTTGAAAGTGATTTACGATGAATCGAAAACACTTCCGCTGCAAAACGGGGTGATAGAAACGCTTTCGATGGGGATGTCTTCCGATTTCGAGCTAGCCATTTCCGAAGGCGCTAACATGGTACGAATCGGATCAGCTATTTTCGGACAAAGAAATGTTTAGACAAATCATTATTCACGTTCTAAGAAATATCCTCAACAAAAGTTTTCCTAAACTTGCGCCTCTCGCGGTTTTGAGTTACATTTTTTTGTTCAACGATTTTAATTTTAACCCAAGGAGTATGTTTTGAAATTAACCCCTTTGGAAATTCGCAAACAGGAATTTCGCAAAAGCATTCGCGGGTTGGACCAGGTAGAAGTACAAACCTTTTTGGAGATGGTTGCAGAGCAATATGAGGCATTGTTAGAGGAGAATAAAGCATTAAATCGCCGCATTATCGAACTGGAAACCAAGCTTCACAACTTTCAGGAAAGCGAAAAAACCCTGCGTGAAACGTTGCTAAACGTCCAGGAAGTCAAAAAACAATCGGAAGAAAGCAGCCGGCGAAAAGCGGATTTGGTGATTAAAGAAGCGGAACTAAAAGCCGCGGAAATTTTAGATAGCACACGTAAGGAAAGCCGCCAAATTCGTGAAGAAATTGGCTGGTTAAAATCGCAGAAAGAATCTTTTATCAACCGCCTGCGCCATATCCTGGTTTCGCAGGTTGAGTTGCTATCCGTTATGGAAATAGATGATGTACTGCCGGAAGAGTCGAAAAAAATTCTGAATAAAAGCGGGGCTTCAATTTCTTCATCCAAACGTAAATCAAAGCCGGATAATACGCCTTTGGAAAATTTAACCCCGAAATTAGATGTTGGTTTGGATCAATCTTCCGAACAAGCTAAAAAGAGTGCCGCGCCGGATGAAAAAATTACCGAGGAAGAAGAAAGAATTATTAAGTTATTACGAGATGAAGAATTTAAAAAAAATGACTTAGATAAAAATTCCCCTCAAAAAGACACATCCTTGACCGAAGAAGATATTAACGATTTTTTTAAAAAGGGATTAGAGATCGATGATCTAATCAAAACCATTAACAAAAAGGATGTTGGGAAATGAAAACTTCAGTTAATTTTTTGAACAATTTATTATTCGTATGTTTTGTCGCGGCACTTCTCTTTAATTGCAGCAGTTCCAGTTATTTTAAGGTCGATGACATTCAAGAGGATCAATCTATTCGATTATATTTGAAAAATGGCGAGGCTAAAGAAGGTATTATCATAGACCAGGATGAAGAAGCTCTCACGTTTGTCGATTCCAAAGACCACCAGCCCATCAGAATTAATATTAACCAAATTCACCAGGTAAAATATGCCAAACAAAATTTCGATTACAATGGCCATCCGATTAGTGAAGCGGAAATTGCCAAGCATAAAAAAAATCGCAATGCCTGGGGATATGCGGTTGGCGGTGCCGCAGTCGGAACGGCGATTGGATTGGCAATTGCAACACCCATCTGGCTTTCGAATGATAATCCGCCGCCGCTTTTTGGCGCAGGATTGGGGTTAGTGGTCGGGAGTATTTATTTTGGCAGTAAAGGTATTAAAAAAGATCGCGAAACGGCGATTCGCCATGTGCGGGAAATGCGTGGTATGGAAACGCAATTAGCGCGAGATAAAGCGGCGGAAGAGTTACGCTTAAAAGAAATCGAAAAAGAAAAACAAGAACTCTTAAAGCAACTGGAAGCAAAAAAGAAACGTCAGAATGACTCGGATAACCAGGATTGAAAAACGGAGTGAAAATTGGGCGAAATAAGGAAGCAGGTTAACGAAACCGTCGAATTTATTCGCAAGCACACCACGGCAACCCCGGAAATCGGTATTGTATTGGGAACCGGACTCGGCGAACTGGCAGATGAAATTGATAAAGACGTCGTATTATCTTACGAGGATATTCCACATTTTCCGGTTTCCACTGTTGAGTTTCATGCCGGCCACCTCATTTTTGGTAAAATCTCCGGTAAAACGGTTGTGGCAATGCAAGGGCGCTTTCATTATTACGAAGGTTACACCATGCAGCAAATTACATTTCCCATCCGGGTAATGAAATTTTTAGGTGTTAAAACGTTGATGATTTCCAACGCCTGCGGCGGAATGAATACACAATATCGCAAGGGCGATTTGATGATAATGGAAGACCACATCAACCTATTGGGAGATAATCCTTTGATCGGCGTAAACGATCCCGAATTAGGGCCGCGGTTTCCGGATATGTCCGAGCCTTATAGCAAACGCCTTATTGCACTGGCCGAGGAAATTGCCCTGGAAGAAAAGATTCGCATTCAAAAAGGGGTTTATGTCGCCGTCCCTGGTCCCAACCTGGAAACCCGGGCGGAATATCGTTTCCTGAAGACAATTGGCGCTGATGTTGTCGGTATGTCCACCGTGCCGGAAAATATTGCTGCCTGCCACATGGGAATGGAAGCTTTTGGTATCTCCGTTATCACCGACGAATGTTTCCCGGATGCCCTGGAACCGGTGAATGTTGAGGAAATTATCAGCACGGCCAACGAGGCTCAACCCCGCCTTACATTGTTGATGAAACGGTTGGTTGAGCGGCTTTAAAGGTCTATTAATCCAAAGAAAGGAAATGGCGCGATGAATTGGCAAGAAGTTTGTCAGGATCCCACCTTGCAAGATTTACCTTACAAGATTGAACTCAATGAATGGGGGCAGATCGTTATGTCACCGGCGTCAAATTTACACGGCACGTTTCAAGTTATCATTGGCGGTTTTCTAATTTTTCAATTAAAAAGCGGTAAACCGATTACCGAATGTTCAATTGACACCTCAAAGGGGGTAAAGGTAGCCGATGTTGCCTGGCGTTCCGATAAATTTTTAGCTCAACACAGCCATAAAACGCCTTATCCGCAGGCACCGGAAATTTGTATAGAAATCTTATCGCCTTCTAACAGTATGGCGGAAATGCAAGAAAAAATGTCCCTCTATTTTGACAAGGGCGCTCAAGAAGTCTGGCTGTGCGATGAGGATGGAAACATGTCATTTTATGCCCAGGAGGGACAATTGGAAAACTCCCGGTTGGCGCCGGGCTTTCCCCAAAAGATCGAGATTTAGATTTAAAAGTAGTTGGGAATTTGGAGACAATCCATTTTTTTCAAAAAGCACATCTTTATTTTCGGGCATTCATCACGTCAATTGCGCAAATAAGAAACAGTGACAAATTACGCGAAAAAAATTATATTTTATTTCTTTTTGCCTCAATTTCTGTTGTAAATTTGAGGCTGCTATTTTTTACCGGCGCTTATCCCAAGCCCCAATTGCAGTTCGATAATATTAAGGATTGAAATTATGTTTAAAGAGT
>CAXHHS010000499.1:0-5693 GCA_964015645.1 uncultured bacterium | reverse complement strand
ACAACCGAGGCATTTAATTCGCTGCCATCGCTTAGTTTTATACCGGTTGCACGATCATCATCCAGAAGGATGCCGGCAACTTCCGCATCCGTGCGAATTTCCGCGCCAAGTGTTTTGGCTGCATTTGCCAATGCCTCGGAAAGTTTTCCCAACCCGCCTTTGATAAACCGGCTGGAACGAAATCCGCCGTTTTCCTTGCCAGCATAATGATATAAAAATGTATAGGCTGTTCCCGCCGCCATCGGTCCTTGCATGCTACCGATAACGCCGCTGGTAGCTAAAACGCCTTTTAGTATTTCGCTTTCAAACCAATCATCCAAAAACTCCCGGATCGACATTGGTAAAATTCGCAAAAACTCCATCATATCTCGCTTGCCCAGGCGTTTCAATTTGAGGCCGGATTGCAACCAGGGGAGAAGCTCTTTGAAGCTCTTTTTTGTAATATCAGGCGGCGTAATTTTGAAGGTGCTTTGTAAGACACTTTTCATGTTTTCTACAAAACCGGCAAATTCCAAAAATTTTTCCGCATCCGAAGCGGAAAATTTGGCAATTTCCTCCCGATTTTTCTCCAACTCGCGCCAGAGTGTTAACGCTGTGCCATCCGGCTGGGGAGCAAAAACAGCAACCGGGCTGTGAATGATTTCCAGTCCGTGGTTTCGTAAATCGAATTCTTCCAGGATTTCCGGCAGAAACAACCCGGCGTCATGCGCGCCGCTGCTGATGTTAAAACCGGGATAAATTTCTTCAGTTGCTGCTGCACCACCGAGAATTCCCCGGCGTTCCAGTACCAGCACTTTTTTCCCGGCCTTTGCCAGGCAGGCAGCGGCAACCAGTCCGTTATGCCCGCCTCCGATGATGATTGCATCATAAGCCATATTGTTTACCAATTACTGTTTAGAGGAATTTATGAGTTGCTCAATTTCAAATATGATTATATCAAGGTTCGGTTTTGAAAAACTGATATTAGGCGCGGAAATACGGTTTCGTTTTATATTGGGTGGAATGTGTTTATGGTGAGGAAAGGTTTCTGCTAATTCAGGATCGTTTGGATGAGGAAAGTCATCATACCAGTACAGTTTATTTTCATTCAAATAAACCTCATAACCGTATGAAGTGATTAAGCCTGCATCAAAATCGATTTCTTCCCTTAATCGCAGCTTGTATCCTGCCTTAAAAAGAATTTCGCCTTCAGCAATTCCGGTATAGGGGCTGGTTGACCACACGGACAATGTTGATTCGTTAACTGAGGTTCGGTTTAATGTTTCACTTACAAAGTTGCTATAAGCGGATAAAGATATTAAAGGAGTGTCTATCATTCCTGGTTAATTGGTTGAAAGCGTAAGGTCTTAATCAAATCACTTTTTTTGATTTGTTCACGATATGATTTTTTTCTTCGCTTCCATGTCTCGAAAATGCCTTTCCAGCGCGTAAAATCTATGCGCGTTTCATCGTACTCATCATATTTTGATAATTTACCTGACATTAAAGCTTTGTAAAAATCTTCGCTCAAAACGCCGTATTTTTCTTCATATAACATCAAGCGGCGTTCGAGTAACTTCATCTCAATAACGAGTTCATGAATTTCCATCTGTTTCGAGCCTAGTTTATTTGATCTTTTTAATCAGTATATTGACAATTTTAATATTCTGCTAAACGTCTTATACCGATATGAAAAGTTTCATTAGATGTTTAATCCAGTTTATCACGTTAATCCAGTCAAACTGTTCTCCAACATAGTCAAAATTTTCTGAGTTTCAAATCCTTTAATATCTCCATCGCCGCCAGGCGGCCTGGTGCACCCATAATGCCGCCGCCGGGATGGGTTCCGGAACCGCATTGGTAGTAGCCATTGATTGGGGTGCGGTATTTGGCATACCCGGCTGCCGGGCGCAGAAAAAATAGTTGCGACAAACTAAGTTCGCCCTGGAAAATATTCCCCTGTGAGAGGCCAATGGTTTGCTCAATATCCCAGGGCGTCACAACTTGCCGGTGTAAGATGATGTCTTTTAAATTGGGGATATACTCGGAAAGCGTGTTGATAACGGTATCGCCAAACGCATCGCGATTTTCTTGCCAGGTTCCTTCTTTCAATTCATAAGGGGCGTATTGCACAAAGCAAGACATCACGTGTTTTCCCGGCGGGGCCATATCGGGGTCAATCATCGATGGAATAATGATGTCGATGTAAGGTTTGCGCGAGAAATTGCCATATTTCGCATCGTCATAAGCTTGTTCCAGGTAGTCCAGGCTGGGGCTGATGGAAACAGCGCCTCGCAGGTGAGCACCGAGGCCGGGCAGGCATTTGAGTTCCGGTGCAGCATCCAGCGCCAAATTGGCTTTCCCGGAAGAGCCGCGAAATTTATATTTTTTTACAGCGCCGACTAAATCTTCCGGCAAATGGCGTTCCTCAACCAGTTTTAAAAATGTTAATTGTGGGTCGAGGCTGGAAACGACGATGTCGGCAACAAACACATCGCCATTTTCCAGTGCGACGCCTTTTACTGCGCCGCGTTTTATAACGACTTTGCTGACCTGTGCTTCGGTTTTAATGTCCACACCAAAAGATTCTGCCGCGCGGGCAATGGCATCTGCAATTGCGCCGGTGCCGCCTTTGGCAAATCCCCAGGCGCGAAAATTACCGTCAATTTCACCCATATAATGATGCAGCAATACATACGCTGTTCCCGGCGAGCGCGGCCCCAAAAATGTGCCGATGATGCCGCTGGCAGAAAGTGTTGCTTTCAATACATCAGTCTCGAACCATTGCTCCAAAAAGTCTGCGGAACTCATTGTCATCAGTTTAACGAGGGCGTAAATGTCCTCTTGCTTTAATCCTAATAAATGATCTGTCAGGCCTTTTAATCCTAATAAATCTTTCGGGTTTAGTGAAGTGGGATCCGGTGGAACGATACCGAGCATATATTTGACGGCTTTCGCCATAAAAAATAACGTGCGGCTATAGTCATCATAGGCTTCGGCATCGCGTTTTGAAAAGCGGGCGATCTCGCGCATGGTGCGAAAATGATCGCTGTCGCGATAGAGATAATCGCCATCCAGCAGGGGGGTTAAGGTGCTTTCCAGTGGAAGAATCATCAGGCCGTGTTCAGCAAGCCGCAAGTCGCGGATAATTTCCGGGCGCATCAGACTGACGACGTAGGAAAAAACACTGTATTTAAACCCGGGGAAAATCTCTTCGGTAACGGTTGCGCCGCCGACAAGGTGTCGCTTTTCCAGCACCAGCACTTTTTTTCCGGCGCGAGCAAGGTAAGCGGCGTTTACCAGGCCATTATGGCCGCCGCCAATGATAATAGCGTCGTATTTTTTATTCATATTTATTCGACTAATATTTGGTTCAGGAGTGCAAAATTCATTTTGCAATAGCGTTTTATGCAAAATGAATTTTGCACTCTTATTCTTTATTTCAGCAGAGACCGCTTTCGCTCCGGATTAAAAAAAGGCAGCTTTACAACTCTCGCTTCTGCCTTTTGGCGCGAAAATTCTACTGTAATTTCCAAATCCACTTTTGTACCGGGTTTGGCATATTCCGTTTCAAGGGTTGCTAGGGCGATGTATTTTTTTAAAATCGGCGAAAAAGCAGTGCTGGTTGCCTGACCAATTTGCCGCGATGTTTTTCCGGGCAACGGTTCCCGCGAATAAATAGGCGTCGGCTCGCGAGAGGCACGCCGGGCTACCCGGGGCGGTAAATCGACTTTTTCGAACAGTTTTTCAATATCTTTCCAGTTTACTTCCAGACCCATAAATGCCCATTCTGAGCCATTTTCTTTTTCACTTAACAACGCTTTTCGCCCGACGAATTTATTGTTTTTGTTGAATTTAACCGCCCATCCTAAACCCGCTTCCAGGGGAGATGATTTGCGCATTTCAATCAGCGCTTTTTGGCTGGAAATGTAATCGACATCCGCTAATAAAAGCCCGGCTTCAATGCGAGTAACATCTAGCGCTGCCAGCCCGGATGGCGCGATGCCGAAACTTCTTCCGGCTTCCATCAAAATATCCCAAAGACGTTCGGCGTGCTCGTTTTTTACCCAAAGCTCGTAGCCAAGATCGCCGGTATAACCGGTGCGAGTAATATCGATTGTAAAGTTTTCCACAGTTGCGGTCGTAAGCCAGAAGAATTTTAAGTTGGCCAAATCCGCACCGGGTACGATTTGCTGCAAAATTTTACGCGAATTGGGGCCTTGCAAGGCTAACGCGCCTAATTCATCGGTAACGTCTTCCACCGAAACATTCATCCCAAAGCCACAATCCTGGAACCAGCGCAAATTGGGATCGGCGGCGGTAATGCGAAAACGGTTTTCCGCCAATCGTTGAACAGTGCCATCGTCGACCATTTTGCCGGCCTCATCGCACCAGGGCGTGTACAATACCTGCCCGATTTTACATTTCGACACATCACGTGTTATAATTCGATCCACCAGCAACGCGGCATCCGGGCCGGTAATTTCGTATTTAAACAACGGCGTTACATCAAACAACCCGGCTGAATTACGCACCGCATAATATTCGTAATCATGATTCGGTTCATAAGAAATAGCTGCCAAATAGCCGGACCAATTGCGCCATTCGTGGCTTTTGTTAAGGATTGATGTGCGAGAGAAAAACGGTGATGGGATGGGCATGTAGTGTTTTTTGAACCTTTTCTTTCAGGTGAAAAACCGGGTAAAAAGGTTAAAGGGTGAAGGATTAAGTTTATCCTTTTTCCTTCATCTTTTAACCTTGTCTTGAGGGAAATTCTCCAAATTTCGAATACGTTCTATCTGTTTTAAGTGATGTTGAAAATGATCTTCGAAAAATGAGAAGACGTGAAAAATATTAAAATACCCGGCAAACGGATGGCGGAAAATGGTTACATCAGTTCGCTCTTCCGGAAGTGCTTCCAGGAAATCTTTTAGCGTTTTTCTTGATGATTCCCACCGCTCCTTCAATTCGGTATAGGAAAGATTCGGATCGGGATCTATTGCTTTTACCGGTGCTTTGTATTTTATGGGAAGCCATAAAGCGATTTTCAAAGACACAGATCGTAGTGCCGAGCTGATACCGGATTTTGGCAGCGTTTCCGCTCGATTCTTTTTCAGCATATAATTACAGGCGCCTTGTTCCGACCACTGCACGTGATGCAGTACCTGGATAATTGACCACTTTCCCGGCTGCGGCTGGAATTTTAATTGCGCTTCATCCAATTGATCAAGCATTTCCATCAATCCCTGGCGGGATTTTTCCAATCCGTCAAATCGGTTTTGAAGTTTGGGGATCATCAGCAATACCGAATTCATTGTTGTTTCGAGAAAGTTAAGAAAATAGCGCTTTAATATTAATAGACAAGCATTTTTTGGAATTAAAGCTTTCAAAAATTTTTGTATGTATACATTATTTTTGTTAGATTGAAGCGAAGGGAAATAAAGAAGATTCTTTCTGAAATGATTACGATTCGAATTTTAAACACCAGGGAAATCGTTGAAAACGAAAAGGGCAAACTCGTTTCTAAAATCGCCCCCTTTTTCACGGATTTGGAACGGAAGGTGGAAGAAGAAATTGTTAAGGAACTTCAAAAAAGTTTAGCCGAGCGCAATGTTATAGCGGAAATTTCAATCGTTCGGGAGAAGTGAAGAATTGTCAGTTGTCAGTTGTCAGTTGTCAGTTGTCAGTTGTCAGTTGTCAGTTGTCAGTTGTCA
>CAXHHS010000498.1:0-5702 GCA_964015645.1 uncultured bacterium | reverse complement strand
GCTTTTTGGATCGCCAAAAGCCCCACAATCATTTCCAGCGAGCGTTCGACACAAATGCCCACCCGGGTGCTATTTCCTGCGCCACGCGCCATCAAATAATGCGCCAGGGAATTTGCTCGCCGGTTTAATTCATCGTAGGTAAGGGATTTATTTTCAAATACAACCGCAACCTTATCCGGCGTGCGTTCCGCTTGTGCTTCAAATAATTCATGAAAACAAAGATTATCGGGGTATACCGCTTTCGTTTGATTCCATTCGACCAAAATCTGCTGTTTTTCATCGCCCGTAAGCAATGGCAGTTCGGAGATTCGCTGGCCGGGATTTATGGCAATGCCTTCTAGTAATGTTTGATAATGCCGCAGCATTCGTTCGATGGTGGCATTTTCAAATAAATCCGTGCTATATTCCATGTTAAGGGAAAGGGTATCTTTGGTTTCCAGTACCGCCAGGGTTAAATCGAATTTGGCGGTTTTGCTTTCGATAACCATGGGATTAATTTCCAACCCCGGTGCTTTCGGATTTTTCCAGTCAACATTTTGATGAATAAACATCACCTGGAACAGCGGGTTTCGGCTCATATCGCGATCCGGTTGCAGTTCTTCCACAAGCTGCTCAAAGGGCATATCCTGGTGTGCGTATCCATCTAAACAGGTTTGGTAAGTTTGTTTGAGCAATGAGCGAAAATCCGGGTTACCGGTCGCAGGCTCCCTGGTAGAAAAATCACCCCGCAAAACAATGGTGTTGACAAACAACCCGATTAGATTTTCCACTTCCGAGCGATTTCGCCCGGCGATGGGCGTGCCGATTGCAATGTCATCCTGGCCGGTATAGCGGTGCAGCAATGTTTGAAAGGCCGCCAGCAGCACCATAAATAATGTAACGCCCTCATCCTTGCTTAACGTACGCAGTCCCTTGGTAAGCCCAATGGACAGATCGATAGAATAGCTTTCTCCGCGATAACTTGGCACCGGTGGGCGGGGTTTATCCGTAGGCAACTGAAACGGCGATAAATCTTTCAACTGCTGCTTCCAATAAGCAAGCTGTTTGTCCAGAATATCGCCTTTTAGCCACTGCCGCTGCCACACGGAAAAATCCAAATACGTTATGGGAAGTTCCGGCAGTGATGGCGGTGTATTCTCACACCTGGCCCGGTAACATTCAAAAATTTCCCGAAAGAGTTTTTCCAGGGATTCTCCATCGGAAATGATATGGTGCATAGAAAGCAGCAGAATGTGTTTTGTATCTTCCAATTTATAAAGCCCGGCGCGAAATAGCGGGCCTGTTTGCAAATCAAATGGATGATAGGCGGCTTCTACAATTAAGCGCACTGCTTCGCTTTCACGTTTGTTTTCCGGTTGGTCGGATAAATCTTCCACTGCAAGCCAAAAGTGGGCTTCCGGGGCGACCTTTTGTATTGGCTGATCTTCATTTACCGCAAATGTTGTGCGCAGAGTTTGGTGCCGTTCGATAACCTGCCGTATACTCCCCTGGAGATATTCGATATTCAACTCCCCGGTCAAATAAAACGTCGCCGGAATGTTGTAGGCGGCATTCTCCAATTCTAGCTGCTCGATAAACCACAAACGTTGCTGGGCAAAGGACATTAGCGGCATTTCATCCTCATACACCGGCAAGATGGGCGTATATCGCAGCGCCATGTTTCCACGGCGAGATTCTTCAATTTTTTTTGCCAGGGCAGCAATGGTTGGCGCGGCAAAAAAATCGACCAGCGAAATTTGCACCTGGAACAGGTCACGCACGCGGGAGGCAACCTGGGTAACTTTTAGCGAATGGCCGCCTAACTCAAAAAAGTTATCGAACACACTAACATTGGAAATACCAAGCACATCAGACCAGATTGTTGATAAAATATCTTCTACCGGCGTGCGTGGCGCAATAAAAACTGCCTGGTGCCTCGTTTCTTCGGTTTCCCGGGATTGTAACGCGGCACGATCTATTTTACCGTTCGGTGTCAGGGGAAATTCTTTTAGAAATGCAAAGCTGGCGGGAATCATATAATCCGGTAATTTGCCGGCCAAATAGCTTCGTAAATCGCTGATGTTTAAAGCGGTTTGATGCGATGGAATTATAAACGCAGCCAGTTTTTTTTCTTCCCGCTCCGCATCCATCGCTACAACAACGGCTTGTTCTATTTCCGAATGTTGCGTTAATGCAGCCTCAATTTCGCCCAATTCGATGCGAAAACCGCGAATTTTGACCTGCTGGTCGACGCGTCCGAGGAATTCGATGGCGCCACCGGAGCGATAACGAACGAGGTCGCCGGTGCGGTAAAGACGTGGAGCGTTCTGCGTGGAGCGTTCTGCGTGGGGTGAAGCGCTAATTGTAGAAGATTGGGATTGTCCCCGGTTCCCCGGTTCTCCGGTTCCTCGGCTCAACTTATCGGCAAAAGGATTTGTAATGAACTTTTCAGCGGTCAATCCCGGGCGATTATGATAGCCGCGAGCAAGACCGTCGCCGCCGATGTAGAGTTCACCGGGCATGCCAGCAGGAACAGGCTGCAAGTTTTCATCCAGAATATAAAATTGGGTGTTGGCAACCGGGGGGCCGATAACCACTTTTTGCCCTTCTTCAATTTGATGAACTGCCGACCAGATCGTCGTTTCCGTGGGGCCATACATGTTCCACAAACTGTCACCGCGTTCCAAGAGTTTATCTCCCAAATCCTGCGGCAACAGTTCACCGCCGCAGAGGATTTTTAAGGGAATCGGTTTTTCCCAACCGGCATCAATCAGCATTCGCCAGGTAGAAGGCGTTGCTTGCATGACGGTTGCCCCGGAGGTATTCATCAATTTTAATAGTGCATTTCCATCGCTGGCGACTGCCCTGCTGGCGATGATTGTCTGCGCCCCACAAATAAGCGGAAGGAATAATTCCAAAACGGAAATATCAAATGATAGCGTGGTGACGGAAAGCAGTTTGTCGTATTCGGTTAACCCCGGCTCTTTTTGCATCGAGAGTAAAAAGTTCACCACCGCACGATGAGAAATTTCTACCCCTTTCGGTTTGCCGGTAGAACCGGAGGTGTACATAACGTAGGCAAGGTTTTCGGATGATCGTTTATCTTCCGGGTTTTCCGTATTTTCCTGGCCAATGGTTTCCCAATCCGAATCCAAGAATATCGATTGAAGATTCAAATCAGCATCCGGCAGCTTATCCGGCATGTTTTGTTGCGTTAATAAAAATTGCAGCCCAGCATCTTCAATCATAAATTGCAGCCGCTCTTGCGGGAAGGCAGGATCCAGCGGAACGTAGGAACCACCGGCTTTAAAAATCCCTAACAACCCGATGAGCATATTCAAGGAGCGTTCCAGGTAAACGCCGACGAGCGTTTCTTCCTTAACCCCCTGTTTTTTCAGGTAATAGGTCAACTGGTTTGCACAACGATTCAGCTCGCGATAGGTTAATTCTTGCGATTCGAATTTTACTGCGATTGCATCCGGTGTGCGCTTTGCTTGCGCTTCGAAGAGTTGATGAATTGTGGCATCAGCAGGATATTCCATGCCGGTATTATTCCAAC
The DNA here is from genome assembly GCA_964015645.1 of uncultured bacterium. GTDB lineage: Bacteria > Calditrichota > Calditrichia > RBG-13-44-9 > J075 > CAXHHS01. Next base: position 2,164 of record CAXHHS010000498.1, on the reverse strand, counting down.
CGACCAATAGTTGCTGGCGTTCGCTGGCGGACAACAATTGTAAATCGGAAATTGGCACATCAGGCTCGCTCAAAATGTTTTCTACCAATTTCCGGTAATGTGCCAGCATTCGCGTGACCGTTTCGCTGTTAAACAGATCGGTATTGTACTCGAAGCCAACCTCTAATTGATCGCCTAAATCCTCGATTGCCAGCGTCAGGTCAAACTTTGCAGTGTTGTTTGGGACCACCACCGGTTCGATGGCAACGCCTGGCAATTTCAAAGAATTTCGCCAGGAACGATCCTCCAGCGCATTTTGAAAAAGAAAGGCCACCTGAAATAGGGGATGCTGGCTCAGCTCGCGTTCCGGTTGTAATTCTTCTACCAATTTTTCAAAAGACACATCCTGGTGGTCGTAAGCTTCCAGGGCGGTTTTGCGGATTTGTTGCAGCACTTCGCGGAAGGTCATTTTATTCTCTAACCGGCTTCGCAGCACCAGGGTATTCTGAAAAAGCCCCATCAGGTGCTGGGTTTCGAAATGGCTGCGATTGGCAATCGTAGTTCCAATAATGATATCGTTTTGATGGGTGTAGCGATAGAGTAAAATTTTAAAGGCTGATAATAGCGCCATATATAATGTAACGTCTTCCCGGTCGCTGATATGCTTTAGCTGTTGGGAGATTTCTTCGGGCAATTTAACCGAGGTTGTCGCTCCCCGGTATGTTTGGACGGCTGGCCGCGGGCCATCAGCCGGTAATTGCAATGCCGGTAATTCCCCACCTAACTTTTCCCGCCAAAAGGCCAATTGGTGCTCCAGGCCATCATCTAAAAATCGCTCGCGTTCCCAACAAGCGTAGTCACCGAATTGGACCGGCAGCGCTGGTAAAACCGGAATTTTATCGATGATGAGCGCGCTATAAATTTCCGAAAATTCCCGAAAGAAAATGGCGAAGGACGTTTCGTCGGAAATGATGTGATGCATCGTCACCAGCAGCACAGAACTTTCCTTCGCTAACGCCAACAGCGCTGTTCTTATTAGCGGGCCATTTTGCAAATCAAATGGTTTTCCGGCTTCCGCCTTGGCGATGCGCTCAATTTCCACTTGTTGAGCTTCCTCACGTAGAGTCGTCAAATCGTAAAGCATAATATGCGTATGAAGCTCGGACGCAATTTCCTGCACCGGTTTATCATCGACAATTTTGATTGCCGTACGAAGAACTTCTTGCCGCTCAATAAGTTTTTGGAGGCTTTTTTCCAGAATTGCAATATCGATGTGGCCGCTTAACCGTACCCGAACCGTGATGTTGTAAACCGGGTTTCCTTTATCAAATTGATCCAGGAACCACAGGCGTTCCTGGGCAAAGGAAAGCGGCGTTTCATCCTGCGCTTTCCGTCGCTTAATTTTTTGATGCGGCGCGGTTGTAACGCCTTCTTCCTGAAGCAACTTTTTTAAGAGCGCTCGCTTTTTTTCGGAAAATTCTAACTTCGATTTTTTTTCGTAACCCATATACTCTCGATTGAAAATTGAATTTTTAAGTAGGTGGTAGGCAGTAGGCAATTTATAATTTTGCCTATTGCCTACTATCTAACCGCCTATAGCCTGCTAACTGTCTACTTCTCCACTTTCCCCCATCAACATTTCGTCAACTTCTTCCTCCGATAATGCCGCTAATCGCAAGTAAAGCTGCGCTGCTTTTTCGATCATATTTCGCTGCGCCGGTTTTTGAAGCAGCAATTTGCTCAAATCGGAAATCACCGGGGCGTCGAAAATACTGCGCAGGGAAATATCGGTTTGGAAAATTTCGCGGATTTTTGAGATCAGAATCGTAACAAGCAGCGAGTGCCCGCCGAGCTGAAAGAAATTATCATTTACACCGATGTTTTCAATTTCCAAAACATCTTGCCAAATATGCTGCAAAACTTCCTCTACAGCATTGCGCGGGGCAACATATTCGATTGTCTCAACATTTTCCGGGGCGATTTCTGCAAGTTTTTTACGATCCACTTTTCCATTCGGTGTCTGCGGCATGCATTCCAAAACAGTAATGGAAGCCGGTAGCATGTAGTCCGGTAATTTATCAAAAATGAAATCGCGTAAATCATCTACTTCCAGCGTGCGGCCTTCTTCCGCTACAACAAACGCTGCGAGTGTTTCTCTTTTGGCCGTTGTCCCATCTGCTGATTC
>CAXHHS010000497.1:0-5702 GCA_964015645.1 uncultured bacterium | reverse complement strand
CCACCCGCTTACCCGGAATGATATTTTCAATCAGAAATTTTTTCAATTTTATGAAAATGTTAAAGCCGAATATAATGATTTAATCAGTAGTCACGAAAATTCGGAAACGGATATTACCACAGAAAACCGTTGGCAGCGATTCGAAAGATTGGAACGCCAGGTAAAAAGCATGGAACTGATGAGTTCCAAAGAAAAACTCCTCGCCGGGCTTCCCAATTACGCTACCTATTTTGGGCGGGATATGATGATGTCTGCCCTTATGCTGGAACCGGTGCTAAAACCGGAAATGCTGGAGCATGTGATTGCCAGCGTGTTAAGAAAATTAAAGCCTTCCGGTGAAGTTAGCCACGAAGAAGGGCTTGGCGGGCAGGCAATTCGCGAGAATGCCGCGAAATATAACAAGCTGATAACGACTTATTTGCAACAAAACCTCCAGGGAGAAAACCCGCAAGCAAACAAAACTCTCGCCGAGGCTGAAGAAATCCTTGCTAATCTACAAGCAGTAACGGAAAATTACCACATGGTAGACGATGATTTTCAACTGCCGGTACTCGCGGAGCATTATTTAGCGAATTCGGAGATTCCGGCAGATCGCAAACGAGCGTTTTTAGAAGCTGCATTTCGGGAGGGAAACGAAACGTCTCGGCTGGCGATGTTGATTCGCAACCTGATTTTTGTTGCGAAAGTTTCGCAACCCTATGTACAGCAGCCTGTCCCGGAAAATTTGATCAGTTTTGAGCAAGTTGGCGATCACCATTGGCATGCCGGAAGCTGGCGCGATAGCCGTGTCGGTTATGGAAATGGCCGTTTTGCAATGGACATCAACGTAATTTGGGTGCCAAAAGCGCTGGAATCCATTGAGGGCATTTTCGCAACGCTTTATGAAATCGGTTTCTCCCCTGAAAATATTAAAGCAGCCACACCGAAACTAAACGAAAGTAATCTTGCTGAATATCTGAACAATTCGGAATCTTTGCAGACCGCCATCAAAACCTGGCGTAATGCCATCGAGCATTTTAAAGTACGTCTGCAGCCGAAAGAAGCGCAGCAAAGACTGACCGCTAAATTGGATTGGTGGCCCAAAGAGGAGCGCGACTATTGGTCTGCCGCCATTCAAAAGAGCGATGCGGAAGAGCACGTTGTTGAATTTCTCGCGATTTCGTTGGATGAAAAAGGCCAGCCAATTCCGGTTGTACATACAGACATCGCCACCTGGTTATTTCTCGAAGATCTCACCGGTCAGATTTTGGAGGGCCAAATGAGACCAGAGACAGTTATCAAGCAACTGGAAATGTTTAACACGAATTACCCGGTTGGATTATTCTTAGATGCTGTCGGCCCGGTGGTCGCGAATGATGTTTATGCCGGCACTCAAGTGTGGGAGGGATTCAAAGAAGACCTCTATCATTCCCCCCGGGTAATTTGGGGGCGTGAAGTTAATTTGTTGTTTTTGGGATTAGCAAAACAGATTCAAGCAGCATACAATGCGGAAGGCCAGTTAAAAGATACCATATTAGCGCCTTATGTATACATATTACGCTCTACTTTGGATAAAACGCTTGCAGCCGTGATTGCCTCTGGGCTGAAACACAACGAATTATGGAGCTACAAAATTGAAAATGGTGAGTTGGTCCCCGCACGGTATGCAACCACCACCGATATTCAACTATGGAATCTTACCGAACTTGCTGTACAGTACTTGCTGGAAGAGATAAACGTTGAGTAGGGGAGCTACATAAGTGATAGCTTGCGTCACAAAATTCATTTTGCATAAAGTTTACTCTGTTGCAAAATGTATTTCGCACTCCTTGTAGCCTGTTTTTTTGGATAATTCCCCTCAAACTGGTATATTTATTTTCATATTAACCCAAAACAACCGAGGAACTATGCCATCTTTTACACTCAGTGCCATTGATCTGGGCATCATTGCGTTGTATATCGTTTTTGTAGTTGGGTTGGGGCTTTACCTTGGGAAAAAACATGAGACTGCGGAGGATTATTTTTTAGCCGGGCGGTCGATGATCTGGCCGTTTATCGGAATCTCGTTGTTTGCATCGAATATTTCCAGCACCACGTTGATTGGCCTGGCCGGAGATGCTTATAGCACCGGCATTTCGGTATTTAATTATGAATGGTTTGCCGTCATCATCCTGGTATTTTACGTCATTTTTATGCTGCCATTTGTGTTAAAGGCCAAAATTTATACCATGCCGGAATTTCTTGAAAAGCGCTTCGACGCCCGCGCACGAAATTATTTTTCCGTACTAACGCTATTTTTAAACATCGTTATCGATACCGCCGGCAGCCTGTATGCAGGGGCATTAATGCTCAAATTGATCTTTCCCGAAATTCCCTTATGGCAGACAATTACGATTCTTGCCATTATCGCCGGAATTTATACCGTTGCCGGTGGATTAGCAGCCGTAATTTATACCGATGCGATACAAGCCGTGCTGCTAATTCTTGGCTCAGTCGTCATTTCGATTGCCGCATTTCTAAAAATCGGAAGCTGGGAAGCCGTCACCTCCCAGGTCGATCCCGGAATGTTGAGCTTAATCCGCCCGATAGATGATCCCGGCGTGCCCTGGTTAGGGCTTTTTACCGGGCTGCCGCTGTTAGGATTTTATTTTTGGTGTACCAACCAGTTTATGGCCCAACGGGTACTCAGCGCCAAAAACCTTCAGCATGGGCGGTGGGGTAGTCTGTTTGCCGGGTTGATAAAATTACCGGTGCTGTTTATCATGGTGTTGCCTGGAACTTTTGCGATTCTCCTCTATCCGGATCTACCCAAAGCAGATTTGGTATACCCGACATTGTTATTCGATCTTTTACCTGCTGGTTTGTTAGGTTTGGTCTTAGCCGGATTCATCGCCGCTTTGATGTCGCAAATCGATTCTACCCTGAACTCCGCGTCTACCCTGGTTACGATGGACTTTATCAGAAAACGCCACCCGGAATATGATAGCCACAAATTAATGACAACCGGTCGTATTGTGACGTTTGTTTTTATGTTGCTTGCTGCGCTTTGGGCGCCGCAAATTGAAAGTTTTGGTTCATTATTTAAGTATTTGCAGAAGGTGCTTTCTTACACTGTGCCGCCGGTTGTCGCCATGTTTCTCCTCGGTCTTTTTTGGAAACGTGCCAATTCCCAGGGTGCATTTGCTTCGTTAGTGATCGGCGTGTTGTTGGGAGCGATATTTTTTGTCGCCAATGAAGTAATCGGTTTGACGAGTATGCACTTTCTTTATGTTGCTCCAACGTTGTTTGTTGCCTGCGCTGTTATTCTAATTGTTGGCAGCTTAATGACAGCGCCGCCAGAGAGCGAAAGCGTAAGACCATATATCTGGACTAAAGCATTTTTTGATGAAGAAACCCGGGAATTGCAGGGTCTCCCCTGGTACAAAAATTATCGTACTTTATCCGTCCTGCTCAGTGTTGCCACACTTGTATTGGTCGTAATGTTCTGGTGAAATGGAGTTATAAAATGATTGATCTCATCATCATTTTAGCGTTTATCGTTTATGCGATTTCATCTGGCTTTCGGGCCAAAAATAAAGCCTCGGAAAATTTGCAGGAATATTTCCTGGCCGGAAAAAGTATTACCGGCTGGCGCGCCGGTTTAAGTATGGCCGCTACCCAATTTGCAGCCGATACCCCCTTGCTGGTAATGGGATTAATTGCCACCGGGGGGATTTTCCTGGTCTGGCAGCTTTGGGTTTACGGCATCGCTTTTTTGATGATGGGGTTTATCTTCGCAGCCAGTTGGCGCCATGCCGGCGTTTTAACCGATGCCGAATTTACGGAAGTGCGTTACAGCGGCAAAGGCGTTTTGCCGTTGCGAATTCTAAAAGCGATTTATTACGGAACCGTTATCAATTGTGTGGTGATGGCTTTTGTTTTGGTCGCAGCGGTGCGGATTGCGGAAATTTTTCTCCCTTGGCACGATTGGCTGCCGGAGGGAATGTATGGTTTTTGCTTAAGCATTGTTCAAACACTTGGCATTGCTCTCGGTGGCAGCGCTTCCGGGTTAGATCCGGCGATTGCGACGACAAACAACCTTCTTAGCATTTTCATAATTTTATTATTTACAACACTTTATTCTACAACCGGTGGGTTGCGCAGCGTTATTGCCACCGATGTTATGCAGTTTGCCCTGGCGATGGTCGGTACGCTGGTATACGCGTTTATCGTATTAGGGGAAACCGGCGGCCTGGGCACTTTAACTGCCAAAATTGTGGATTTATACGGCGTCGAGTTGTCAGAAAAAATGCTCTCCTTTGCCCCATCCGGGGGGGAGGCTTTGTTGCCATTTTTTGTAATTATGAGCTTGCAATGGTTTTTCCAGATGAATAGCGACGGCACCGGCTACCTGGCGCAGCGTTCTATGGCTTGTGCCAGCGACCGCGATGCGCGTGTTGCCGGGGTAGTGTTTTCCTGGATGCAGATCTTTGCCCGTAGTTTAATCTGGTTGATCATCGGCGTCGGTTTGCTGGTCGTTTATCCCTTTGCGCCGGAAAGTGCTTCCGGGGATATGTTTAAAGCCGCACGCGAAATTACCTTCGTAACCGGAATTAATGAACTGCTGCCACCGGGCATTCGCGGGTTAATGCTAACCGGTTTATTGGCAGCATTGGCTTCCACCCTGGATACCCATTTAAACTGGGGCGCAAGCTATTGGAGTAACGATATTTACAAACGCTTAATTTGCCAGGAATGGCGAAAACGGGAACCATCCAACCGCGAATTAGTTTGGGCTGCCCGCCTTTCCAATATTTTGATTTTAGTTATCGCGTTGGCAATTATGAGCCAGCTTGGTTCCATTCAGCAAGGTTGGAAAATATCGCTGCTCTTTGGTGCCGGAATGGGATCTGTTTTGGTGCTTCGCTGGTTGTGGGAACGGATTACACTCTATTCCGAGTTAGCAGCCATGATAGTGTCACTGGTCTTTGGCGTGATTCTTTTGAACTTTTACCCGGAAGATAGTGCGGAGTGGATACGTCTGGCTTTAATGGGGGGCATTTCTACCATTGCAGCAATTGCTGTCACATTTTTTACACCGACAACCGAAAAAGATGTATTGCAACAATTCTATAAAACCGTAAAACCAATCGGGTTTTGGCGGAATACTGCTAAAGCAGCAGGGGAAGATTCCAACAAACCGGTCAAAAAATTTGCCAATGGCGTTAAATTAACCTTATTCGCTTCGCTTTCGTTATTTCTTATGCTGATTGGAGTCGGTAAAGTGCTGATTCATCTCCCTGGTGAATCGATGATTATGCCCTGGCTGTTTATCATTCTTTCTATTGCTCTAACACCCTTGTGGTGGAAAGGAGTAACGGAAAAAGAGGCGGTTGGAAAAACTTCGGAATAATCTTATATTGTTTTTGAGCAAAAAATAACATCAGGTGAAAAAATGGCCCTGCAAATAGCCCGTAAACATTTTACCGTAGAAGACTATTACCGGATGGGAAAAGCCGGTATTTTTACGGAGAGTGAACGTGTAGAGTTGATTGAAGGGGAGGTTGTAAAAATGAGTCCTATCGGAAGTCTTCACGCTGCCTCTGTCGAAAGGCTGAATGAATTGTTTAGCCAGCAATCCGCAAATAAGTTTAATGTAAGAGTGCAAAACCCTTTACGAATTGACGAATATTCCGAACCCGAACCGGATATTGCACTACTAAAACGCCGCAATGATTTTTATG
>CAXHHS010000496.1:0-5728 GCA_964015645.1 uncultured bacterium | reverse complement strand
TACACCAAGAAGCTCGTCGGCAGCGTCAGATGTGTATAAGAGACAGGGCTCAATCTATCTGTATCTAAGTAGGGAAGTGCAGTGGCATAAGGTGGAGATGTCACAATAGCGTCGACTTTTCCTATAATTTTGTTAATAATTTTATCAGATTTAGTAGCATCTCCTTTGAAAATTTCAGCTTCACCTACTTTTAGATTTTTATTTTCATAAAGAAATGCTACCACAAGTTTAACAGATCGCTGGAGTTCATTAATAAATTCTTCTAATACACTTGTTTGTGTCTTTGAATATTCATCCCTCCTTACACGTAAATCGTCAATTTTTTGATAAGAGATTTTTCTCAAAATATTACTTAAACATACTTTGAAAAAATTTTTAAATTTGGAATTAGCATAATTGTTGATATGAGATATAATAATATCCATTTCGATTAATGAATCAATACAAAACCATCTCATTAGATATTTTTGACTTGACTCCGGTAATTGTTCAAACCATCTCATTTGATTTCTTTTTTTCGCTCTTATTATCTGGTGCTTAAGCTTTTCAGATTCTTCTAATAATTTACCTTCGGTAACATTTGTTATCTCACATTTGGCTTTACTTATTAAAACTGATAAGGGGTTCATATCCATACCAAATGCTTTGCAACCGAGTAATACTGCTTCAAGTGGTGTGGTTCCACTTCCACACATTGTATCTAAAATAATGCTTCTCTCGTTTATGCCAGCTATATTTAAAAGAGACCGAACTAGCTGAGGAAAAAATTTTCCTCTATATTCATGAATACCATGAGGACCATATCTTAATACTCGTCGATTAGGAATTGGAATCTCTTCCCTAAATGGAAATTTTAATTGAAGTATTTTTTGACCATTTCCATTTTTAGCGGCATTTACTGTGGCTTCTTTGAATACCTGTCTCGTATATTCTGTCAAATTATTTGGAATGTTTAATTCTTCCCAATATGTAAGGCGCTCTTGTAAAAATTCGAAAGATATATTAGAATCTATAATATAGATATCTTGGTCAGAATTTGAGGAATTGTAAGGAATTGGTGAAGTCCTTGATAGAGCTTGGAGTTCTCTTAAAGCTAACTTTTTTTCAAACGGTTGAATATAATTTTTCATTCTGCAAATAATCTTATTCATATAATTGCTTTCTTGGAATTTCGTAAAATTACAATATGTTCATCCTTAATTTTCCCAATACTTGGATTAAAAGCTTTTTTAGTAGAAAGTATGTTGCGATTTAAATTTGCTTCGATTTTGAACCCGAGTTTCTGGGCAACATCGGTTAATAATTCATCATTTTTTATTTTTTTACCTTTAATGATCGAATCTCCAATAACAAAGCAAGCGTGTCGGTCTGTTTTTAAGAATTCCCTTATCCACTCTAGTATATTGGTAAGTTCTTGCATGAAAGTATCTACGGTTGCGCCTTTATTACTCTTCATACTATATTTTCTGTGACTTCCAATCTCCTCTTTTTTGAATCTCGGTTGATTCATATCCAGCCACAACATACGTGAGCGATGATATAAATGATAGCTATAAGCATTTGGGTAGGGCGGGGAGCATACCAATAAATCAAATGGTTTCGTTTGTGGATTTTTGAGGACATTAGAATTTAATATTTGGGCAGAAACATTTGGATGAATTTCAGCGGTGAATTCAATTGTACGATTCACAGCTAACCTTAATGCCCGAGCAAATCTTTTTAAAGTTTCACCTGATTTAATATTTTTATCTTTTCTAACGTACCGTGTGTCAGAGTCTTGACGGGATACAGAAACAAGAATTGAAGAAAATGCTACTAGAGCAATTTCTTTAAGATTTTTTGGAGATTGGGCAAGGCATTTTTTCTTTATATAAGATAATTCTTTAATTACGTGCCCATCAAACCATTCTTTAATCCATTTGTCAATTTCTGGTTCAAACGATGGAAAATCTTTACTATTAAGATCAGAAAACAATGATAGCTGACCGGTAGAAATATATTCGCTTTTATTTAATATCTGAGTTGCAAAATCACTTAGTCTTTCCACTTCCGTTTCCGAAATCCTTCCGGTTTTTGATTTGCAAATTAATGTTGCAAGAGGATTAGCGTCAATTCCTATAGCATTTCTTCCAAGCCTTAGAGCTTCAACAAGAGTAGTTCCACTTCCACAAAACGGATCGCAAATAGTTTCACCAACAGTGGATAATGCCTGGATAAGCGTATTCGGTATTTGAGGAATATACTTACATGGATAGGGATGAATTGCATGGTTCAAGTAGTTTGTATTTGCTGAAGTGAAGTCCCAATCTATTTTTTTTAAACTCTCAACCTGTTCAGAGTATGGTAAGTAAAAAATCTTTGCCTCACTCACTCTAAAAGAGGGGTCTTCAATTGTCTGATTTGCATATCGCACAACCTGATCTGCTTCATCTTTATTAAATACACGCCAATTATTTTTATCTCTTGCTGGTTCTGGAATTTTACCTTCACGCAACCACCTCAAAAGTGTATCTCGATGGATACCAGCTAACTTCGCAACCGTATGAGTTTTAAAAGTTTTATTCATACAAACCCTACTTAAAACTATATGTAACTATATGCAAACTCCTTGAATATAGTACTTGCATAATAAAATTTCAATTACTAAAATTTTTATTCAGTTTTAAATAATCTTGACAAGTATTAAGGAATCGTGGGGTCGTAGCTAACCATGCAGTTGGAACCGATGAAAACAGTTCTTGCATTTGTTGAGGTTTTGCTTTTTCGTTGAAATTTTATAGTTTTATTTTAAGTGGATTCCGCTGTTGTTTTCACGGTTCAAGTGCGGCGTTAGACAGACTCCCAAATCACATCTGAGTCTTTCCGTTTAAGCCGGCCAATCCCCGGAATATGAGTCGCTACCACAAAGGCATTTTCCGTTAGCGCCGGTTTTTTAAGAGCCTTTCGACTGGCGAACTCAGATTCGCTTTCCGTCCAGGAAACCATCCGTTCCGGGTGCAAAAATTCAACCGGGTGATGGTAAAGATCACCCAGACAATAAAATGTTTCTCCCTCCGAGTGGATTCTCACAATTTGGTGGCCGGGAGTTTCGCCAGGCGCGGCAATAATTTGAACGCCGTGCCCGAGGTCGCGATTTCCATCAACTAGCGCCAAAACCCCTAACCGGTGTAATACTCCAAGCGTGCGGTAATCAACTGACTCGGGATCATCCAGTGCCTTTCGCCATTTCTCCAATCGGCACGGCCCAAATAATAACGGGCGTTTGGAAAGCACGGCGCATACTGCCCATTTTCTTCAATCGTGGTACCGTTAAAATGATCCCAATGGCGATGGGTAATGATAACATGTTCGATTTTCGAAGGGTGTATTTCCAACTCTACCAGACGATCCAGCAAACCTGGCGGCGGCTCATAACCCGGTATGGCATATTCCGAATCCGGGGGAATATCATAAACGCCGGCATCTACCAATACAGAAGTTTTCGGCAGCCAAATATGAATGAACTGGATGGGAATGTGTTTTTGATTGGCAAGCTCTTGTAAATCACTTAGAGTTACCAGCTCGCTTTCTGAAAGATTCATACAACCGGCGAGGGGAAGATAAATATCTCCAATGTTGATAATTGTAATCCTGGCGTTACCCAGGTTAATGGTTCGTACAAACTCTGGCATTCTTTTATCCTTTCAAACTCGTTCCCAAACTCCGGTTTGGGAACTTATGGTTCCGGAAACTTTGTTTCCACCATTAAAAACACAGCGCTAAAATACACGAAACAGGAGTTTCGTGTATTATTGCGTTCCCAAACAAGAATTTGGGAACGAGAAATACTTGTCTCTATTTCTATTAAACGGATAGTAGTGTTCGTTTGGGAAAAAACAAATCATTCATATCGAAGCGCATCAATCGGATTTGCGACGGCGGCCTTGATAGCCTGGTATGCTACCGTCAAAATTGCGATGAGCAAGGCTATGAGGCCGGAGGCGGCAAATATCCACCAGGAAAGATCGATTCGAAAGGCAAAATCTTGTAGCCATTTGTTTAGAAAAGCGTAGGCGACCGGCCAGGCGATGATATTGGCAATTAGCACCCATTTGGTAAATTCTTTCGACAATAACACGACAATGCTACTGATTGAAGCGCCCAGCACTTTTCTTACCCCGATTTCTTTGGTGCGCTGTTCGGCAGTAAATGACGCTAATCCAAATAATCCCAGGCAGGCGACCAGGATGGATAGTGTGGCAAAAACGCTGAAAATCTCACCGAGGCGCTGCTCGGCCTGGTACATGTTGCTAAAGCGATCATCCAAAAAGGTGTATTCGAATGGCTGCCCCGGGGCAAATTCATCCCATTTGCTTTTCATAAAGGCGACAAGCTCCGCAACATCGGCAACTTCGAATCGAAAGGACATCAGCGAGCGGTTGCCGCCAAATCGCAATCCCAGGGATGTGATATTTTCCTTCAGTGATTCAAAATGAAAATTTTTCACCACGCCGATGACGGTATAGCTCAAAATATTTTCCGGATCGATTCCCTTGCCTGGCGTCCAGCCAACGGTATTGATTTTTTTGCCAAGCGGATCATCAAAACCGAACATCGCAACCGCTTTTTCATTTAAGATGACCCCCGTAGAATCCGAACCGAAACCCTGGGAAAAATTACGCCCTTCGATAACCTCCATACCCATCGTTGGAATATAACCGTCATCCACCGACCAGATTTGCATGGAAACCGAGTTTTCCTGCTTCGACATGCCTTCCGGCCAAAAACCGGTATCGGCGCGATTCGATTCCACCGGCAAGTACCCTGTAGTAGTGCCACTAACAATTTGAGGATGTTTGACGATCTCATTTTTAAACGCTTCCACCTGGTTTCCCAACGCGTAGGCATCGTGCAACACCAGCACTTGCTCTTTATTAAATCCCAATTTTTTGCTCTGAATAAAATGCAGTTGGTTTTGGATAACCATAGTACCAATTATTAGAGCAATGGTAGCGGTAAATTGAAACACCACCAGAATTTTACGCAAAAGCGGCGAGCGGCTATTTTTCCCCGCGGAAGCTCCGCCTTTTAAAACCGTAACCGGCTTAAACGCAGCGAGAAATAATGCCGGATAACTGCCAGCTAACATTCCAACAAAAACAACCGTCAACAACAAACCCGCTGTAAATTGAGAACGGGCAAAATAGGCACTTTGCAAAGTTTTGCCGGAAAGCCCGTTAAACCAGGGCAAGACCAATTCCACAATTCCCAGCGCAAGAAATAACGCAATAAAACTCAACAAAATCGATTCAACTAAAAACTGCCCCACTAACTGGCTTTTGAAAGATCCCAACACTTTGCGAACACCCACTTCTTTTGCCCGGTGTGCAGAACGAGCAGTGGAAAGATTCATAAAATTGATGCAGGCGATCAGCAGAATGAAGATCGCAATTGCAGAAAAAATATACACATAAGTGATGCTGCCATTCGGTTCAAACTCCACGTTTAAATCGGAATGTAAATGGATATCCGGCAAGGGCTGCAAATAATAGCGCACGCTATTGCCGGTTTTCATGAACTCTTCCAGGCTGGCGCCCATAAATTCCTGCACTTGCGGACCGAGGTATTTTTCGATCATCGCCGGGAATTTGGCTTCCAGCGCCGCGGCGGATGCCCCGTTTTCCAGCAAAATATAAGTTTGGAAACTGTCTCTTATACACATCTGACGCTGCCGACGAGCTTCTTGGTG
>CAXHHS010000495.1:0-5733 GCA_964015645.1 uncultured bacterium | reverse complement strand
ATCCAATAACATTTGTTGCATAAAGCTGTCCGCTTTTACGGAGGTACAGGGGCGATCCTCGTGAAATCCGAAAGAGGCGAAAATCTTTTTCCCGGCCCGGAAGGTTGGATGCCCCCAGGCTTCAACTTCAGCAGCCTCCGGCAACGAAAGACATAATTTACGGAGCCTGGATAAAATTTCATCATGCGATTGAATCATGAATGCGCTTCCTTTACTTTCTTAAGCGGTACGTAAATCGTTATTGATGTGCCTATTTTGTGTTTTCCACTTATCTCAATCGTTCCATTTAAGAAATTAATTCGCTCGCGAATACTCGTCAGCCCAAAAGCATTCGGATTGACAATCTGTTCTTTGGTAATGCCAACACCATTATCCCTAATTTTAAACCATAATTCATCATGTTTCTTTTTCAAATCGACCGTAACGATAGTCGCATTTGAGTGGCGTGAGACATTTGTTAACACCTCTTGAAACACCCGGAAAAGCGCGCTTGAAATTGTATCATTTAGATGTATTTCTTGCGGTTGGATGGAGAGTTTACATTCAATGTTAGACCGTTTTTCAAATTCCCTGGCTTGCCAGGTAACCGCCTCACTAAATCCCAGGTTATCCAAAACACTCGGTCTTAGCGCCTGGGACAGTTGCCGCACTTTTTGGATTATCGACTTAACAAGATTAACCATCTGCGCTATTTTACCAGGTAAACCAACCTTGCCATCTACTAAATTGTTTTTTAATAATTCTAAATCCATCTTTAGCGTTGTTAAATTTTGTCCTAAGTCATCGTGAATTTCGCGGGCAATCCATTTTCTTTCTTCTTCGCGAGCAGATTCAATGTGAACCGAAAGCTGGCGTAATTGCTCCCGGGATTGCTTTAAATTTGAAAACCGGTATGAAAGTATTAAGGCTTGTGATAAAATAAATATGAAGACGCCAAAGTGTACCCAATGGCCGGTTCGAATAATTTCGTTGACATCTAATATATCATTAACAACCGTTATAAAGAGGATCATAAACCCGGCTAAAAAAGTTTTGGCACCTTCCCGCTTTCGACGAACTCCTAATAAAACAATATAAATTCCATAAATGAAACAAATAAACGCAAAAAGCTCGCATGCTTGAACCGTATGGGAGAAAATTTTAACGGGGGTAATAAGAACGATGCAGGCGAAAGAAATCCCAACATATTGTACGATTCGTAAACTGATTTTTGAAATTTCATTTGTAAATAAAAAGTGAAAGAATGTCGCGAAAACCGGAATGGAAAGATAAAATGAAAGATATTCGATTTTAACGAAATTTTCCCATGTAATTCCCGGGAAAACTTGAATAAAATACCTCTCAACCGTCGTCAGAATTCTGGCCGCAATCAAAATACAGAAGATACCAAAATAGAGATTAGATTTATCTTTCTCCTTGAAGCCAAACAGTGCCAGGTGATAAATGCCCATTATCGAAATGCCGCCAATTAGCAAAAAGTCTAAAAACAGCCTGCTTTCCCTGGCATGGCTCATTTGTCGAATTGTGCCGAGCTGAATAATTTCCCACGCTCCCCCCAACCTATGGTGGAAGTTCGATACATGGATAATAATTTCAATTTGATTGGTTTGGGGCGAAAAGTTAACAACCTGGGGTAAATAATAGGGAACCGTAGATTCCGCACTTTTGCCCGGCTGCCCAACCGATAGGATATTTTCGCCATTCGCAAAAACAGCGTAGGCGGTTCCCATATCCAAAAACTTAAAAGCGAGTGGCGGAGGATTTTTGCCCAAAAGAATCATTAACCGGTATGTGGCGTAACCGGTGCCGGATATTTTCTTCCCGGCAATTTCATAACCATTCCAGGAGCCAGGTACCGCTATAAAACCACTTTTTTCCGGCGGCGATTTATCATCAGAACTTGCGGGCGATAGATGCTCTTTCCAATAAAATTCGTACTCTCCTGACAAATTTACCGAACCATCTCTTGCAAAATCCCATTCGGTTAAATCGAGAATCCCTTTAACAGCTTTAACCGGAGCTTTACGGGGAGACTCCTGGTCGCAAGCCGCAAGCAACGATAAAGCGGTTATGAAAATTATTAGGCACCCAATGTTCAGCTTCATTTTGAAGGAGTTAAATATCACGGGCTAAACTCTTTTGAGAGATTGCAAACTTAAAACACAAGCAATATAAGATATTCAATCATAATGAAGTATGATTTTTTATTCGGAATAGTTGGAAGTGTCTGATATGATATGTGCAGCTTAAAAATCGGAATTTTATCTTTAGGCCATTAGAGAACTTACAACGACAATTTTTTGTAGATGATTACTCCAAATGCCAAACGGCGCATGACAAATTGCACATTTACTTTGTGTAAGGCCGTAAACGGCCTGAAAGAATGCCGGTAAACATTTTAATCCCCATCCTAAACGATGGGGCTAACGAATTCATCTTTTGACAATTAGCCCCATCGTTCACGATGGGGTAGAAAAAAAGAACGTCACCGGCTTCAGGTCATTTATGACCTTCCCAAACGGGGTTATGCAATTTGTCATGCACCCATGCCAAACCTACTTGAGTAACACCATCTTCCGTGTTTGCGAAAATTCTCCTGCATCCAGGCGGTAGAGGTATACACCGCTCGCCAAACGATTTCCACGCTGGTCTTTGCCATCCCAAATAATCTGGTGCGCTCCGGCTGGTTGATGCCGATTGATGATTGCTGCCACCTTTTGGCCCAATTGGTTAAAGATGGTTAATTGAACCATTGCCGCCGCTGGCAAATCATAACGAATGGTTGTTGCCGGGTTAAACGGGTTTGGAAAGTTTTGCATTAACTGAAACTCAAGCGGAATTTGCGATTCTGTTTTGCTCAACTTCAGTTTTGTAATGTATGGATTATGGATTATAATCGCAGCGTTTTCCTGCAAAATATATGAATCGCTTTCTTTTCCGCCGATTACTTCTGTGATTATATATTGCGAATTTTCCGCTAATGGCAGGTTAGAAGCGCTGATCGTTAGTGGATAATTTTGTGCTTGAATGTGTATAATCGCTTCATCAGCATTGGAAACGCGGTAATCGTCAGCGAAGCGAACGTCGAAGGTACCTGCAGGGGAAAGTGGTGGTAAGCTGCCGGTGGCAGCGGCAGTAGCAGTGGCAGTTGGCAATTCGTAATAAAGCGTTTGCGAAGTTCCGGCTGCATCGGAAATTCGGAATGTGGCATAATGTTCCAAATCGATAACATCTTCCAGCTTCATCGCCAAACGCTCCAATTTGCTGCTACTACTGCTGCGCAGCGTTACCTGCCCTGCACCGAGGCTTTTTACCCAATAACCATTTCCGGCCAAAATTGAATCTGACGGAACGTAACCGGTTCCAAATCCGAAAACAGTGCCGGGAACGAGCAGCCCCTGGGGATCTTCGATATCGCTAACGGCAACATCGCCGGTTATGCCGGAAATAATATTCCAACCTTCGGCAAGATTGATGGTGCAGCTATCCAGGAGTTCGCCGGTAATAGCGACATTTTCCGCAGCATCAAATTCGATCCAATAACCGGCGCAGGGGTTTAAAGTATCTTCTAAAATATATGAGCCTTCATACCCGAATAATGTATTTTCGCTGGCATTGGGAAATACCGAAAGATAGTGTCGATTGGCGGGCACAACCGGCAGCCCCACAAGGTTCCATCCGGCAGAAACGGTTTTGATTACCGTTACACCGGGTTCTATTCCAATAGCGAGTAACCCGACATTTAAAGTGTCATCATCTTCATCATTGCTGATAATTTGCAAAAAGGCATTTCTGCCGCCAGGCTCTACAGGATTAAAACTGATAGTGATAAAATGAGTGTCGCCCGGCACAACCGTAAACTGCCCGCCGCCATTTTCGATGTTGTATAAATGCGGCCAGGCGCCCAGCAGCATAGTGGAGCTAATCTCTAAATCCGCCGTGCTGTCGTTGCTGACAGCCAGGGTTAAAACGCCGCTTTCGCCCACAACTACTTCTTCGAATTCCAACAACGGAGGCGTGACAACGATGTTCGGCGCATCGCTGCTGCCAATGCCCGGTTTTATTTCCAGGCCGACAACGGCCCAATCTACCGAGCCGCTAAAAGTGCCGTTGAGCGCCAGCGTTCCCGCTGCCTGAACGGTTGAATCCATCACAGCGATGCTGGCTGCACTTCCGCCGCTGCCCTGGATCATTTCAAACCGTTCGAAATAATTGCCGCCCGGTTCGTGCGAACGATTGCGCATCGCGGCTGCGCCGTAAATCACCGAACCGGCGGTAGAGGCTGTAATGTTAAAGTTGTAATTTCCCGTGTCGCTGCCGCCATCACAAAGGCCGTTTTCACCATTAGTGTTGCCGGAAACAATGCTGCCAATTGGATTTACGGGATCAACGCCAGCGTATCGCGCAACGGTTAAAATGGCATTTCCGGCAGCGGCGGTTAAGATCGCCGTAACCGGTTCGGTGGTGGTTACGATTCCCTGCGCCATCCAAACATCCACCCCGGTTTGCGAGCGGCCGGAGCATTGCGAGCGCACCGGCGTCCAGGATAAGCCCAGGCCGAGAATCGTATCGACCTCCGCAAAAGATTTACTGGCAACCGACGCCAGGTAGAGATTACCACTAACGCCGGCAAGCGGTAAATCGGTAACAATAGTATTCGATCCGATAGCGCTGCCGCTTTGAATTTCTTCCAAAGCGATTTCCGAAAGGCTTTCCACGCTCACCCCGCCCAGGGCGATGTCAAGTGTGTCATTTACCGGGTCGTTGCTCAACAGACGCAGCGTCGTGCGTTTGGTATCGAGGGCAGTCGGTGTAAAACTGACGACCAAATTTTGCACCTGGCCGCTTACCAGGGTAAAGGGCGCGCCGCCGCTAACAATTGTAAAATCCAAAGAATCGCCGCCGGTTAACGTTGGGGTGCTGACGATTAAATCTTCCCCGCCGAGGTTTTGGACTTCAAATATTTTTAAGGCGCCGGTTCCCAATACGACCAATCCGTAATCGAACGAATCGGGAGTGACAGCAATTTCCGGCGGCGGTGGTGGGGTTGCTGGGCCGGATAAAGCCACATCAAACGGGTCTTCATCAGGATCATTACTGGAAATACTCAATGCGGCATTTTTAACACCGGCACTTGCAGGAATAAAGCTCACAATAATGTTATGTGCTTCGCCCGATGTTAGGGTAAAAGGATCGCCGCCGCTCTCGATCAAAAACTCGCTGGCATTAACGCCGGTCAAATTAACAACATTGACGATCAAGTCTTCGTCCCCGGTGTTGCTGACTGCAAAGGTATCCGAAACGCTGTTACCAACCATTACCGTTCCAAAATCGGATGTTTCCGGGGTAACGGCGATATCCGGCGGCAATGGCGCTAAAGCGTTGCCGGATAACGCCGCTTCAAAGGGGTTTTCGTCAGGATCATTGCTAAAAATACTTAAAGCGGCGCTTTTTGCGCCGGGGCTGCCGGGATTAAACTGTACGGTAACATTATGCGTTTGGCCGGGTGTTAATGTAAAAGAGCCGCCGCCGCTCAAGATGGAAAAATCGCCATCATCAATCCCGCTGATGCTTGTCGAATTTACCGCCAAACTCGAGTTGCCATCATTGCGCACTTCAAACACTTGCGAGCTGTTATTGCCGACAGTAACATCACCAAAATGATGGTTGGCCGGCGTTACGGAAATATCGGGAAAGGGGCTTACCACGAAGGTTGCTGTTACACTTTTAGCC
>CAXHHS010000494.1:0-5747 GCA_964015645.1 uncultured bacterium | reverse complement strand
CTACACCAAGAAGCTCGTCGGCAGCGTCAGATGTGTATAAGAGACAGTAACGGATCTGCATATTGTTCCGATCATTGTTAAAGAATTAAAGATTCGAGGAGAACGGAAATGAACCATAAACGAAATTTTATGATCCAAACATTCGTCGCTATTTTGATTTTGAATGGCGCGTTATTAGGGAGCATTTTTTATTTGGCCCAGGCTTATATTTCCCAAAACAATTTAGCGCCGAGTTTGTTTGGGATTGGGGGAGCGGTAACACTACTCCTTTGGTTGACAATAGTTATGATTGGTGGTAAAAAAATCGCTACTGCAACCACCAAAACGCCGCAAAAATCGGAGCCAAAAACCAATGCACCTGATCCACAAGAACAACAAGCTCCGGCCATCCAAATGCTGGCAATTTTACAACGCAAAGGTCGCTTGATCGATTTTTTACAAGAAAACCTCGGCGACTATGATGACGCCCAAATCGGGGCAGCCGTACGCAGCGTTCACGAAGGTTGCCAAAAAGCATTAAAGGAATATGTTAAACTGGAACCGATTTATAACCAGGAAGAAGGCAGCGACATAACCGTTCCGGAAGGATTTAATGCCCACGAGGTACGCCTGATTGGAAACGTGGTCGGTAATCCACCCTTTAAAGGCGCGTTGCAGCATCGCGGCTGGCGTGTCGCCAAAATTGATTTGCCGAAATTAACCCAGGAAGTTGAAAAAGCGAAAGTTTTGGCAGCAGCGGAAGTAGAAGTTGTTTAAAAGTGGTAATTGGCAGTAGGCAGCCGCGTAAGCGGTGGCTTGCGCCATAGGCAAAAAGAGAGGGAAGAATTTGAGCAAAACAAAATATATTATTGGAATCGACCTTGGTACAACGCATTGTGTGCTGGCGTATACGCCGGCAGATATCGCGGATGGCGAAACGCCGGAAATAAACCTTTTCGAAGTTCCCCAGGTTGTTAGCGCGGGAGAGTTGCAGGCCAAGCCGCTGTTGCCATCTTTCCTATTGTTGCCGGGAGCGCATGATGTGCCGGAAGGCAGCTTAAAACTGCCCTGGGATGAAGACATCGATTTTACGGTTGGCGAATTCGCTCGCAATCGCGGTGCGGAAATTCCCCAGCGATTGGTGTCTTCCGCAAAATCCTGGCTGTGCCACAGCGGTGTCGATCGCACCCAGCCAATTTTACCATGGGACACACCAGAAGATGCCCGGCGGGTTTCTCCCCTAAAAGCGACTACGTATTTTCTGGAACACATTCGCAATGCCTGGAATACGGAAATGGCTGCGAAGGATTCAAAATCCAAATTGGAAAAGCAAGAAATCTACCTTACCGTTCCGGCTTCTTTTGATGCCGTTGCGCGAGAGCTGACTGCCAAAGCAGCTCAAAACGCCGGTTTAAAAAATGTTATATTATTAGAAGAACCGCAGGCAGCGTTTTACGCCTGGATTGAAGCGCAAAAGAGCGATTGGCGCAATAATATCAGTGTGGGCGAATCGATCCTGGTGTGTGATGTTGGCGGCGGAACTACGGATTTTAGCTTAATTCAGGTAACGGAAGAAGATGGCGAATTGGGGTTAAACCGCGCTGCTGTTGGCAATCACATTTTGCTCGGCGGCGATAACATGGATTTGACGCTCGCCTATACCCTTCGTGCAAAATTAGCGCAGCAGGGAACCAATCTTGACGCCTGGCAATTTCGCGGGTTGTGGCATAGCTGCCGGGCGGCAAAAGAAAAACTATTAGGCTCTCCAGATTTGAAAGAGGAGCCGATTTCCATCCTCGGCAAAGGCAGCAAGTTGATTGGCGGCACTATTCGCACCGAGCTAACACGAGAAGAAGTCGAAACCGTGCTGCTGCAAGGTTTTTTTCCCATTGGCGAATCTGATGAATACCCCCAGGAGAAAGCAAAAGTTG
The DNA here is from genome assembly GCA_964015645.1 of uncultured bacterium. Classification (GTDB taxonomy): domain Bacteria; phylum Calditrichota; class Calditrichia; order RBG-13-44-9; family J075; genus CAXHHS01. The sequence continues at coordinate 3,837 of CAXHHS010000494.1, read as the reverse complement.
GGATGCGCGAAATGGGGTTGCCCTACGAATCCGACGCTGCAATTACCCGCCATCTCGCCAAGTTTCTCGGCACGCAAGTACAGGAAAATCAACAGGATGAAGATGTTGCTTTTCCTTCCGCTGTATTGTTCAATGGCGGTGTGATGAAGGCAACCCCGCTTCGCGATAAAATTAGCGAAGCATTGCAAAAATGGAAAGGCGAAGACATTCGGCAACTACCCTCTGTTGATCTGGATTTAGCCGTCGCGCTCGGTGCTGCGTATTACGGATTGGCGCGGAAAGGTAAAGGCATCCGCATCCGCGCCGGGATAAACCGCACCTATTATATTGGTATAGAAAGCTCCATGCCGGCCGTGCCCGGCATTCCCGCGCCGATGAAAGCACTGTGCGTTGTTCCCTTCGGCACGGAAGAAGGCAGCGAAGCGGAAATCCGCAACAAAGAGTTCGGCCTGGTAGTCGGCGAACCGGCAGTATTTCATTTACTTGCCTCCGGTCAGCGGAAAGAAGATGCCTCCGGCTCTATTGTTGAAGATTGGAGCGGGGAAATTGAGGAAGTCGCCACGATGGAAGCCGACCTCCCAGCCACCGAATCCGATGCCGGCGGTACGGTGATTCCCGTCTGGCTGCAAAGCAATGTTACCGAAGTCGGCACGCTGGAACTCTGGTGCGTCTCCCGCGATGATGATCGGCGGTGGAAGTTGGAGTTTGATGTGCGGAATTAGGAAAACCAAGATTAAGAATAACAATTTACTTAGATAGATTGACTCTGATAGTTCTGGGGGGGATATCCAGTACGGATATTTACAATTGTTGAATTACGCCAAATTATTATGTATCTTAAGCACTAATACTGAGCGTCTTCACAGGTTTTTTTGCAACACCCGAATTTTGAAACGCAGCGCCTCAATTTTTGATTCAATAAGTTTATGACATTTCCCAACGAGAAGCCTTCATTATGCTGCACGAAATTAAAGACATTCTTCGCTTATTAGATCGCTTTGTCGGGCATTACCCCATTTACTTTTACCTGGTAGATTCCTTCAACACGGTTTGCTGGTTTAACCGCTACCTGTCTGAGAATATGCCGGAAGTGCATCTTGGGCAACAGTTGAAATGCCATAATTTATTGTCCCCTTGTGAGAAAATTTGCCCGGAATGCCAAACCATTGGCGCCGAAGATATACAAAAAACGGTACAGAAAAAACTAATCAAAGTGAACATTGGGCCTGGCGGCGAGGAAAAATATATCGAATTTTTCAGTTTTCCGATTCTTGCAAAGGACGATAGCCTGATGGCGACCTTGCGAATTGGCCTGGATGTTACTGAAAATGAAAAACTGCAAGAAAAGCTTCGCAAAAAGGAAAAGCTCTTTACGGCAATTGTGAATACTTCGAGCGATGCGGTAATTTTTCTGGATAATGAAAACCGGATTGGAAGCTGGAATAAAGGCGCGGAGGAAATGTTTGGTTATACCCGCGACGAGATTATCAACAAATCCATCGAAATATTAGTGCCAGCTAATTTGATTGAAATGGGCGAATTAGATTATGTGCAAAATGAAATTTCCGATAAAGGCGCTATCAAAAAATACGAAACGCAGCGACTGCATAAAAATGGCCGCTCGTTTTATGTTGATATTTCCACCACCCGCGTTTGCGATGAAGACGGAAAATTTATCGGCACTTCCAAAATTATTAAAGATGTCGATTCGCGCAAAAAATTAGAATTAGAACTGCTGCGCACCATCCTGGAGCTTTCTAAGTTAAATGAGCTAAATGAAATTCTACAAAGTACTTACGACGAGAGTGAAATTCTCCGGATTATATTAACCGCTATAACCGCCGGAGAAGGGCTTCGCTTTAATCGCGGGTTTATTTTGCTGGTAAACAGGGACGAAAACGTTTTAGAAGGCCACCTTGCGATTGGGCCTTCTAATAAGGAAGAAGCGGGGCGAATTTGGAATGAGCTGAATAAAGATTATCACTACCTGAAAGATATAATTAATGCGTATAAAATCGATTTACAAGGTACAGACAAACGGGTAAACGAAATTGCAAAGCAGATTCGGCTGCCATTAGAGCAGGAAGATCATGCCCTTATCCGGTCATTAAATAAACGCCGGGTTATTCAAGTTAAAGATGGAATTGCTGCTACTCGTGGCGAATTTGATTTTAGTATTGGCGACACCAATCTGTTTTCGTTACTGGATAATGATTCCTTTGTTATTGCACCAATTTTTACGAAGCAGGAGCCGGTCGGGTTGATTATCGCCGATAACTGTATTAATCGCCGGGAAATTACCACAGAGGATGTGGAAGGGCTTAAGCTTTTCGCCAGCCAGGCCAGCAATGCCATCGAAAATGCGAAATTATACCGGGCACTGGAATTGCGAATTAAAGAATTAGAGGAAAACCAGGAGAAATTAATCCGCGCGGAAAAACTAGCAACGATTGGTGAAATGTCCGCCAGGGTTGCCCACGAAATTCGCAATCCGTTAGTTTCCATCGGGGGATTTGCGCGATTAATCGAAAGAAAAATTGACGAAGCATCTCCTATTAAACAATACGCCGGCATTATTCGGGAACAGGTGGACAACCTGGAAAATATTCTCAACAATCTCCTGGGGGCTGCTAACCCGCCCGTTCCCCAAAAGCACCTGGTTGACTTAAATAAAGTTATTCACCAGGGAATTCAAGTAATGGAAAACGCTATCGGGGCGCGTAACCTTAAGCTGGTGCTGGATTTACAACCGTTGGATGATCCGATTGTCGGCGATGAAAAATTGCTAAACCAAGCATTCCTCAACTTGTTAAAAAACGCTGTCGAAGCGCTCGATGTGCGAACCGAAGGCGGTGAAATACTGATCAAAACTCGTAAGCGAAGAAAAAATATTGAGCTTCAAGTTACTGATAATGGTCCCGGCATCGAACGAAACATTATGAAAAAAATGTTCAAAGCCTTTTTTACGACAAAATCCAGCGGCTCCGGGTTAGGATTGTCGATTGTGAACCAGATCGTAGAATCGCATAATGGAAAAATTGATGTAAAAACCCAGGCTAATAAGGGATCGACATTTATTCTTAAATTTCCGGTTGCGCCAAGGGTGGAAGTGATGGAACCGGAGGGATAATGTGTGGGATGCTAAAAATACATTTACTTTGGAGGATGGGATAAGCGCGTTTGTTTGATGACAAATAACCATTCACAAGTATCTCATCTCCTTAAAAACAACAGGAGGTCATTATGGCAAAAATTTTAGTAGTAGAAGATGAAGTATCTCAAAGGCTGCTTTACGAAACGGAGATTTCCGATATGGGGCATGAAGTTCTTCTCGCTAAGGACGGCATCGTCGCAGTTGACATGGTGCGGGAACATCGCCCGGAAATGGTGATCTTAGATTTAATGATGCCCAACATGCACGGCCTGGATGCCCTTAAAAAAGTGCTAAGCGTTAATCCCAATACGCTGGTTATTATTCACACCGCTTATTCGCATTACAAAGATAATTTTATGAGCTGGGCAGCGGAAGAGTACATCGTAAAATCATCTGACCTTTCCGAATTGAAAAGCGCAATTGAACGGGTGCTGGCACATCGTACGGTTTCAACTTGATGATATTCTGTTGCGTGGTACGTGCTACATGATCTTGAAATCACGCATCACGTATCACGCAATACGTACCATGATTTAAAAATCTTTATCCCGTCGTTGCGTATTAACCATCGGCAACGTATATTCGATAAGCATTTTGCTCTTTGAAAATTTATTCTGCTGTTTTGAAAGTATCATTAATTTTCAAATTCAGTAAGAAAATTTCGTTAAGGATGATTTATCCTT
>CAXHHS010000493.1:0-5756 GCA_964015645.1 uncultured bacterium | reverse complement strand
TTTCCATGCCTTTATTCCTAATATAATGCCTGTAAAGATGTGTATAAACCATAGCCCTGACGGGACTTTTGATAAAAGGCGGTTACACTTTCCACCAATAAATTGGTGGGCTATTTTCGTAGATCCCTGGCGGGATGAAGAACTGATGCTTTGGTTTTATCTTCTTCGGACTTTTCTTCAGACGAGCTTGAAGTAGCATTTTTGTTCTTATCAGGCGAATCGGTCGTATTACCGGTATTACTTTCTTGTTCAGTCCATTTTTCGGGAATCTCAGGCAAATCTTCTGACTCCGCTGTTTTATCTTCCGGTTCATTCGCAGCGTTTGACACTTCCGTTTTGCTTTCCTCAATGGAATCGGGCAATTCTACTGTGCCGTTATTTTCTTTCTCCGAATGATCTGTAACTTCGGGTTGGCTGTCAGTTTCTTTATCCGATTCAGCAGAGAGTATTCCGGTTTCAGGTTTCTCGCCTGGTTTATCTTCCTTTACATTTGCCGGTGTTTCTTCTGCTTTTTCGGTTGCTTTCCCCGCTTCACTTACGGTTTTCGATTCACCTTCAATCTCCGGCTTATCTTCCTGGGCAGCAAAAATCGGATCACCGGGGTTAAACTTCTTGACAATCTCTTTTGCCAGGCTAATAAAATCTTCTGCCCCGCGGCTTTTGGGTTTATAATCAAAAATGGTTTTACCGAAAGCGGGCGCTTCTGCCAAAGATACATTTACCCGAATTTTCGTTTGAGTCATTGCGCTGTTAAAGGCCGCCTGCAATCGTTGATGGATTAAGTAAGAAAGTTTGTTTCGGGCGTCGAACATCAGGGGGACAATCGTCGGTGGGTTTATTTCGCGATTGCTAAATCGCTTTACTTTACTGATTAATGAAAGTGTGCGTTTGGTAGACTCAAACCCCAAAAACTGGCATTCCACCGGAACTAAAATGTTTTTAACAAAGGCCAGGGCATTGATTGTCAAAAATCCCGAGGATGGCGGGCAGTCAATAAGCACGTAATCATAGCGGTTTTTTTGTGGTTCCACCACATTTTTCAGTAAATAGCAAAAGTAATTATCTTTGGCTTTCACAAAAATATTTGAGAGCGATAGTTCCATCGCTTTTAATTTTTTACTGGCTGGCAGAATATCCAGGTTTTCGCTGACCGTTTTTACAACATCATTAAACTTTAAATCTCTTTCCAGCAAATATTCGACGCCTTTGGTTTGAAACGCATCAATCCCTACACTACGGGTTAAATCCGTTTGGGGATCCAAATCAATCAGTAATGCTTTTTTCCCCAATTGTGCTAAGGCTGCGCCGAGGTTACAAGTCATCGTGGTCTTCCCGACCCCGCCTTTTAAACTGATAATTGCAAATGATTCCATGTATTTTTCTTTAATTGATCTTGTTGTTTACGCCCTAAACCTTAAGTAAGTCATTAATATTGACAATTTTGCATAATTGCCTAATAAACTATCGGCATAATCTCACATTTTCTCAAGTGGAGTTTTTTATAGGTCGGTAAATATTTGCTAAGAATCGCGCCTTTAAGTTAACATGAAGTGTATCAAATAAGGAATGGGATATATTCAAATCATTTTTCGATATAAAATTCACCTGTTAACCCGTCAATTTTGATGTAAAAATTATTCCCTTCGCGTACAACACGTTTTTCATGAAACGCGTTTACCAATTGCTCTCCGTCGATTTCCGATGCTGGAATAGAAACGGTTTGCGGGTGCATGGATGAATTCAAAATATATAATATTTGATCATCGTTACAGCGTTTGTAATCCACGTAAATCGCAGATTCGGCAATTAAGTTTTTCCGGGTTCCTTTCCAAAGTGCCGGGTGCGCCTCTCGAAGTTTCATCAGGGAAGAGAGATAGTTCTTCAACGCTTCCTCCCATTCATCAAACCCGGAAATTTTACCGCTGGTACGGGAAACGTGATCATCACAAAGGTCTTTTACCCAGCAGCTATCAAGAATACGCTGCGCGAAACCGGGCACTTCCGCCCCGATTTCATCACCATAATAAATCGTAATCGGCCCGCTGTAAGCCGCCATAAAACTGAAAGCAGCTTGGTGGCGCTTCCAATAATTCGAATCTTCTTTTCCGGCATACCCCGCTCTTTCAATCAAATCGCCAAAACGAACAAGGTCGTGGTTGGTTAACATCAAATTTGGGATTGCGTGTGCGGGGTATTGTTGATGGGTTTCATAGCCGTTATCCAAAACCGATGCCGGCATTTTTCCCTTCCCGTTTTCTTCCACAGCTAAAACCTGTACCAATCGGTAGCGCATCGGGAAGTTGAATGCCGAATACAAACCGATCATACTCTCCTTGCCATAAACCAGCTCTGCAATCTCCTGTTCGGACTTCCATACTTCCGCAACCATGTACCCCAGCGTTCCCCATTTTTTCCCGGCTTTTTTGCGCTCGCGGGTTTTTTGCTCAACGGCCTCGCGGATTTCTTTCCAATATTTTAGCGGAACTTGCTGCGCCTGATCCAGCCGCCAACCATCGATTTCCAATACATCAATCCAATAGGTTGCGACTTCTTTGTAGAATTCCAGGCTTTCCGGGTATTTTACATGTCTCCCCTCCCCTACCGGTTTTTTGCCGGAAGGAGATGCTTTGACGTCGCCGTTGTGGTGGCCAAAAACGCCATCAAAGAACACATATAGCCCAAGTTCATGGGCTTTCTCAACCATCTCTTTGGCATCATCAAACGAACCGAAATTCGGATCGACCTTGAAATAATCGTGAGGAAAATAGGCAGTGGCTTCTAATTTGGGATCCGGGCCAGTGCCTTTGCCAGCGTCAAAAATCGGGGTAAGCCAAATGGCGTTCATTCCCAGGCTTTTGATGTAGGGCAATGCTTTGGTAATACCTTTCAAATCACCTTTATGATGGCTGGGACCATATCCGGCATCGTAATTTCGGGTAGAATCGCCGTCAATAAACGCCTCTACCATTACCTGGTAAATTCGAAGCTGGCTAAATTGATCCCGGTAATCAAATTCCTGAGCCGCAATCTTTCTATTAACGATTGGCAAAAAGATACATATTAAAACAAAATAAAGTAAAATTCGCACAGGGCTTCCTTTTCCATATTGTAAGCGCAACAGTTGTTTACAACGTTGCAAAAGAATATATTTGATTCGAGAATATTTTACAAACGAAAGGAAATTATGCCCAAAATAATTGTATTTGATGTAAACGAAACACTTCTTGATTTAAAGGTGTTGGATGAGCCATTTCGAAAAATTTTCGGCGATGTCAGGATTAAATCGGAGTGGTTTTCCCAATTACTTCATGCTTCTACCGTCGTTACACTAACCGGCGCTTACACTGATTTTGGTTCTGTAGGCGGCCATGCACTGGAAATAGTTGCCAAACGAAATGGCGTTTCGCTCAGGGAGGAGGACAAATTATTAATTAGCGGCACGATGAAAAACCTGCCACCGCACCCGGAAGTGCCGGAGAGCCTCCGGCGTTTAAAAGATGCCGGTTTGCGAATCGCCGCACTTACCAATTCCAGCCAGGAAATGGTAACCGCCCAACTAACCAATACCGGAATTTATAATTTATTTGACATAGTGATGTCCGTCGATGGCTGCCAAAAATTTAAACCAGCGCCGGAAGTGTACCAAATGGCAGCGCAGGAATTAAAGGAGGAACCGGGCAATCTTTGCCTGGTGGCAGCGCATGAGTGGGATATTTCCGGGGCGATGCGTTGCGGTTGGAGCGGCGCATTCATCGCCCGACCGGGAAAAGTATTAGGGCCGCTTTCTGTAGTGCCGGAAATTGTGGGGCCGGATTTGCAAGCTGTGGCTGAGCAGCTCTTGAAGTGACTAAAGTTTGAGAGTGATCTAAAATGCCTAAAAGTATGTTCTTTAACTTTAGTCACCTTAGATCACTTTAAACTTTCAAACTACTATTCATATCGCAATGATTTTACTGGATTTACCAATGCTGATTTTATCGCCTGGTAGCTAATCGTTAACAGCAAAATGATCATTGCCAATGCAGCGGAAATCAATATTGCAGTTGCGCCAACGGCAATATGATAGGCAAAGTTTTGCAGCCATTCGGTTAGCGCAAAATAAGCGATGGGGATAGCAATAATTACGGCGATTAGCGCCAATCGCATAAAATCTTTTGAAAGCAATAAAAAGATTCCGGCCACTGTTGCACCAAGTACTTTCCGAATTCCAATCTCTTTGGTTCGCTGCTCGGCAGTAAATGCCGCTAAACCAAACAGACCGAGACAGGCAATCAAAATAGCAACAATGGTGGAAATTCCAACCAATCTTCCGATACGCATATCCGATTGATAATAGTTTTGCAGCCGTTCATCCAAAAAGTTGTATTCAAATGGCGTCACTTTATCCACGCGATTGTGGACATCTTCTAAATAAGCCAGCGTTCCCGGAATATCGCGCCCTGAGATCCGAGCGGTGAAGTAATCGATCACGCGAACCGGGTTATTCCAATAGCCCAATACCATCGGCCCTATTTTTTCATGCAAAGAGCGGAAGTGAAAGTCTTTTACAACGCCGACGACTTCCGCTTCAAATTCCCTTTCCGGCACTCGGAGGCGTTTTCCCAAAGGTTCATCCCAACCTAAAATTTTAGCGGCTGCTTCGTTTATGATAACCGTTGAGGAGTCAGCTAAAGTATTGCCAGTAAAATTTTTGCCCTCTACCAGCTCCATTTGATAAGTTTCCAGAAAATCCGCATCCACGCCTAAAAAGTGCATGGTGTGCAATTCATCCGGAGCGGCGCCTTCGGCAACGGCTTCTATTTCGGTGATGTTTTTCCAGTCGCCGGGAATTCGGGAGGAAACCGATACACTTTTTACGTTAGGGCTTCTGGCGAATTCCGCTTTCATGGTTTCGAAACCACTGCGAGCGTTGCCGCTATTGATGTCCACGATCAGCAAATGCTCCTGGTTAAACCCGAGACGTTTTTCTTGCATATAATTCAATTGTTGATAAACAATAACGGTAGCGATAATCATGGTAACCGAAAGCACAAATTGCAAAACGACCAATCCCTGGCGCATAAAAGATGCTTTTCCGCCTTTTGTTGACCGCCCTTTTAGCACCATCATCGGGCGGAACTTTGATAAAAAGAGCGCCGGATAAAAGCCGGAGACGATTCCGGCAAGTAGCGCAAGAGCAATTATTGCGAAAACGCCAAGGGCATTTTCACCCCAATTTAATGATAGTGACTTTGCAGCAACTTCGTTAAAATACGGTAAGAAAATTTGAATTAAAATCGCAGCAATTGCCAATGCAAGCAGCGCTACCAATATCGCTTCACTCAAAAATTGCCGGATAAGTTGAGCGCGTTGGGCGCCGACAACCTTACGCATTCCGACTTCTTTGGCGCGATTAAAGGAGCGAGCGGTCGCCAGGTTTGTATAATTGATGCAGGCGATAAGGGCAATAAAAAAAGCAATGGCGGAGAAAATATAAATATAGTCGATATCGCCTTTCGCTTGATTGGTATCATCAAACTCGATATGATTAGAATAGAGGTGGGCATCCTTAAGCGGTTGAAGAGATATTTGCCGTTCCTCTTCGGGATTTTCGCCGCGATATTTGCTCATAAACCCCGAAAGTTTTGACGTTAAACCGGCGTATGATCTCTCTTCATTCAACAAAATGTAGGTAAAAAAGGCGTCGGAATCCCAGCTTTCGATGTAACGTTTCCAGCCATCTCTTTGCTGGACAGACGCCAGGGAAATTCACATGC
>CAXHHS010000492.1:0-5756 GCA_964015645.1 uncultured bacterium | reverse complement strand
AGCAGTAGGCTAATCTGTTTCAGAAAAGAAATTTGGTATTTTGCGAACATTGATTATTTTAGCAACCGATTCTTGGCCTGTAAACCTCCTGGAGGTTTTAAGCCAAAGTTGAAGTCAAAATAGAGGCTGTTATTATCTAACACTCTCAATACGCCACAGTTGAACCTCCGGGAGGTTATATAACCCAAATCTTATTTAACAGGAGATTGAAAATGATAAAGTTTGCCGCAGTTTTTATAATATTAACCCTGATTTCAAACTTATACAGCAACGAACCGGTTACGGAGTATGACAAATATTGGCCGCAATGGCGCGGGCCGCAAGCTACCGGTGTTGCTCCGCATGGCAACCCCCCGGTAAGCTGGAGCGAAGAAAACAATATTCGCTGGAAAATCGAAATTTCCGGTAAAGGCCACGCCTCGCCGATCATTTGGGAGAACACCGTGTTTGTTCTGACTGCAAACCCTACCGGTGAAACCGTAGAATCCGCAGCTTCGCAAAATGATACACCGCCGTCAGGTGAACAGCGCCGCCGGGGAAGAAGAGGCATTCAACCAACCAATGTGCTGCAATTTAACGTAATGGCCATCAGCCGCCGGGATGGCAGCGTTCTCTGGCAGAAAACTGCTCGCGAGACACTTCCTCACGAAGGAACTCACCGTGACGCTACCTGGGCATCGAATTCTCCAATAACCGATGGCGAGCATCTTTATGCATATTTTGGCTCTAACGGACTTTATTGCTATGATCTCAGCGGGAATCTAAAATGGGAGAAAGACCTCGGCGATATGCGCACTCGCCGCGGGTTTGGAGAGGGTAGCTCGCCGGCGATTCATGGAAATACGATTATCATTAATTGGGATCACGAAGAGGACGATTTTATCGTCGCCCTTGATAAATACACCGGGAAAGAAATTTGGCGCAAAAAACGTGATGAACCAACCTCCTGGTCAACGCCGCTGATCGTGGAGTATGGTGGAAAAACCCAGGTGATTGTCAGCGCAACCAATTTTACCCGCAGTTATGATTTGTCGAACGGCGACATTATTTGGGAATGCAGCGGGATGACCACTAACACTATTCCTTCACCGGTTGTGGAAAATGGCGTTGTTTATGTGATGAGCGGCTTTCGCGGCAATGCGTTGCAGGCCATTCGCCTGGAGGGCGCCAGCGGAGACATCAGCGATTCCGAAGCCGTGCTTTGGGAATATAATCGCGATACACCGTATGTTCCATCTCCGCTGCTCTATAACGGATCGCTTTATTTTCTAAAAAGCAACGATGGTATTCTTACCGGTTTTAACACCAAAACCGGGAAACCAAACTTTGGCCCGCAACGATTAGATGGCATTTCCAATGCCTATGCTTCGCCGGTTGGCGCAAGCAATCGCGTTTATTTGACCGGAAGAGGAGGAACAACCCTGGTTATCGAAAACAGCACAGAATTCAAAATATTAGCAAAAAATACTCTCGGCGATGGCTTCGACGCATCGCCTGCTATCGCTGGTAATGAGTTTTACCTGCGCGGAACTCGTTATTTATATTGTATTTCGGAAGATTGATATTTGCAAACCTGTTCGATCATATATTAACTATTGAAAGGTTTTAAACCTTTCAATGGTTGCCATACAACCTTTTCACACCGTTTTGTCACTAATATAATGATGAAGATATTTTCGAAGCGATCCCACCCACCGGACGAGCGAAGGCTGGTGGAAAACTTCCTTGCAACGCGCGGCGAAGGTGAATTTCGAGCGCTATATCGCTGCTGCACACCGGCGCTTTACGGGTTAGTAATGCGGATGGTCGGCGGCGAGGCTCAGGATGCCGAAGAAATTGTGCAAGATACCTGGATTCGCGCAGTGGAGCGCCTGCCGAATTTTCGCTGGCAATCGGCTTTTCGTACCTGGCTTTCTGCAATTGCCATCAATTGCTGCCGGGAATTATATCGCTCGCGGCAAAAACAACAGAGAAATGTTTCTGCTGATGAGTTAGCGTTACCGGTTCTTCAGAATTCTGTCGAAACCGGGGAGCAGATCGATTTGGAAAAAGCGATTTCTGCGCTTTCCGAAGGCTATCGCCAGGTGCTCGTGATGCACGATGTTGAAGGATATACCCATCGGGAAATCAGCGAATTTCTTGATATTAACATCGGCACCAGCAAAAGCCAGTTGTTTCATGCTCGCCAGGCAATTCGGAAATATCTTCAAGCAGAATAAAATGTATTGGGAGAACCCGAATGAAAGACGATCAACATCAAAATAAAACATTAACACCGGAAGAGAAGGCTAAATTCGCGGCCTTAAGCCGTGAGCAAACACCGCCGCCTGCTTTGGAAGAAGCACTCATCCAAAAGCTGAAGGCCAAAGGATTGCTGAAACCTGGATATTCACAATCGCTATGGACATTGCCGCGGGCTGCGGCTGCAATTGCCGCTTCCGTCATTTTGTTCGCAGCCGGTTTTTTGATTGGGCAGCAGCGAATCGGAATCCCGGGTTCAGGTGATCCCGCGGGAGGCTTATTTGTGCTGTTTTTATACGACTCCGAACAGCAGCGGCAGATGGATCAAACGCAATTTATAAAAGAATATGGGAATTGGATTCGTGAGGTTGGCGAATCCGGCCGTCTTGCCGGGGGTGAAAAATTGAAGGATGATGGCAAAGTGCTGCATGAAGAACAGCAGCAACTACGAATTACGGATACAACCCCGGGAACCAAATTCGGCGATCTTAGCGGTTACTTTTTAATCGAAGCAGAAAACTATGAGGAAGCGTTGGAAATCGCCAAAACCTGCCCGCATTTGCGGTATGAGGGAACCATAGAGTTGCGAGAGATTGACCGATTGTAAACAAACTAATTGGAGCTATTGGATGAATGGATTGATGGAGGAATATCATCAAGAGAATCAATCCTTCAAAACTCCATTACTCCATCACTCCAATAATCCATTAAATGAATGAAGGAGACATCATGAAAACCAAACAGTATCTTGCATTTGTAATGTTATTTTTAAGTGTTGCCATGTTTGGGCAAAGCGTTAACTCTATAAATACATTAAAGTTAGATGACCCAAATAACATGCCGGCAGCAACAATTGAGGATTTTGCCTGGTTAGCGGGATATTGGCGGGGCGAAGCGTTTGGCGGTATTGTAGAAGAAATTTGGAGCGAACCATTGGGCGGCACAATGATGTGCATGTTCCGCTTAATTAAAGACGATAAAGTGGTGTTTTATGAACTCGTTTTATTAGGAAAAGAAGAAAATAGCGTCTCAATGAAACTGAAGCACTTTAACGCCGATTTTACCGGTTGGGAAACGAAAGATGAGAATGTTCGGTTTCCGCTGGTTCGGGTAGAAAAAAACGCTGCCTATTTCAGCGGGTTAACCTATCGTAAAACTAGTGATGATTCTCTCAATGTTTACCTGGTGCTTAATTACAAGAATGGCGAGCGGAAAGAAGAGGCATTTCACTTTGCACGATACCAGCCCAAAGCATTATCTGCATTACCGAAATTGCAAATGCACGGCGTAAAACTCAAAGTTGCCGATATGGATAAAGCCATCCATTTTTATAGCAATATTTTAGGGTTTGAAGTTCTTTCGAAAGCGGATTATCCCAACTCCGTTTCGTTAAAAAATGAAGGGCTTACCTTAATCCTCAGCAAAACAAAGGCGGCAAAAAAAATCGATTATCCCAATGTAGAACAAACCGGGCTTGCCTTTCAGACAAACGATTTGCTTACTACAATCGCGGATTTAAAAAGCAAAGGTGTCGATTTTCTTTTGGATGAGCCGAGTGCCGTCGGCATTGGCATCGCCACTAAATTCCGCGACCCGTTTGGCAATGTGCATTCGCTGTTGGAGCAACAGGTCGGCGATACGTCCCCGTTTCAGGAACCGCGAATTTATAATGTGGGATTTGCTATCAGTGATTTGCAAAGCGCCCGGGAGTTTTATTGTGACAAATTGGGATTTGTAGTACGTACGGAAAAGTATTACCCGGCAATTCCCCTGGGGCATGCGGATGGCACGTTCGCCTTTATGTTGCACGAGAAAAAAGACCTTCGCAAAACGGAAGTTGATTACAACCGGGATTCTCAAACGGTTATCGTTTATGAAACCACCAACCTGAATGCAACGATTGGCGCTTTTAAAAATTTAAATATCCCGCTGCTGCACAAAACGCCACAGCCCTCTCCGCAAGGCAGGTATATTACATTTTTGAGCCCGGCAGGGTTGGCTTCGGAAGTTGTGGAGAGAAGTCCACTGAGTGTTAGACAGTAGCGAGGTAAAAATTCCCCGCCTTAATAAGGAGGGGAATTTGTCTACCTTTTTTCTCAAAAAATAAAAGGTAAATACTATACGTGGCGCCCGAGGAGGCAGATGGCTTGCGGAAGCCATATTATTTACGCATTATGTATTTCGCAATTGTCGCTAATTGCATATTAGATGTACCCTCGTAAATTTGCCCGATTTTGGCATCGCGATAAAATTTTTCTACCGGGAACTCTTTGGTAAATCCGTAGCCGCCAAAGATTTCGATCATCCGCGAGGTCACTTTTTCAGCATGGACAGATGAGAAAAGTTTTGCCATTGCCGCTTCTACCAAATAATCTTCGCCGGCGTCTTTCATTCGTGCAGCGTTATAAACAAAACGCCGAGATGCTTCCGTCAATGTCGCTGCTTCCGCAATTTGAAATTGGACGCCCTGGAATTCGCCAATCGCTTTCCCGAATTGTGTTCTTTCTTTGGTGTATTGCATTCCTGCATCTAACGCACCCTGCATAATGCCAATCATTTGCGCACCAATGCCAATTCGCCCTTCATTCAATGTCTCGATAGCGGATTTATACCCTTTGCCAACTTCACCTAATACATTTTCTTTGGGGACAATGCAGTTTTCCATAATCAACTCACAGGTGCTGCTGGCGCGAATGCCGAGTTTATCTTCCTTTTTGCCGACCGAAAATCCTTCAAACCCTCTTTCTACCACAAAGGCCGTAATTCCCTTATAGCCAGCTTCCGGGTTAGCATTGGCAAAAATGATGAAGATATCCGCCTCACCGGCATTGGTAATCCAAAGTTTTGTGCCATCTAGGATATAATGATCGCCCTTATCAACAGCTTTCGCTTTTAAACCAAAAGCGTCACTTCCGGAACTTGGTTCAGACAGGGCATAAGCGCCAATTTTTTCTTGGGCGAGCTGCGGGAGATATTTTTTTTTGATCGCGTCGTTGCCCCATTTTAAAAAACAATTATTTACCAGCGTATTCTGTACATCGACGTAGATTGCCGCCGAGGCGTCTACACTAGCCATCGCTTCGATTGCCAGTGTCGCCATAAAAAAGCTGCCGCCGGTTCCACCATATTCTTCCGGTATCTCGATCCCCATCAATCCCAATTCAAAAAATTGTGAGAGAATATCGCGCCGGAATTCGGCTTTCTGATCCATCTCCATAACAAAAGGTCTAATTTGCTCATTTGCAAACTCGCTAACGAGTTCCTTAAACATTTTTTCTTCTTCGGTTAGCGTTGTAATCGGTTGAATACTGCTCATCAGGCCTCCTAATAACTTGAAATAAAGTTTTGAAATTTATCGTTTATCGTTGTAAGTTATCGGTTTTTTGGAAGGCCGCTTGCCGGGGACTTCCAACTTTAAGATTATGCGTTTCGGAACATTGGGTTCCGAAAATATAGCTGAAAAAAAATTTTTTACAAGTCAAAAAAACGTTATTGTATGGAAACAAGAAAAGAAG
>CAXHHS010000491.1:0-5801 GCA_964015645.1 uncultured bacterium | reverse complement strand
AACCAAACCGCCGCTTTTATTCTCACCCGCGAAATCGGTAAAGATATGGTAGCACGCGGCTCTGGAAAGGTCGTATTTACCGCTTCTTTATTAACCTTCCAGGGTGGGATTATGGTGCCCGGTTATGCGGCCAGCAAGGGCGCTATTGGCCAGCTTACAATGGCTTTTGCAAACGAATGGGCGGCGCACGGTGTAAATGTGAATGCCATTGCCCCCGGTTATATTGATACCGATCTCACCGCTGTATTAATGGCTGATCCGGTTCGCTCAAAATCTATCCTGGAGCGTATACCTGCCGGAAGATGGGGAAAACCGGATGATTTTAAGGGAGCAGTGGTTTTTCTATGTTCAGCCGCATCCAACTATGCAAATGGTACTATAGTCACGATTGATGGCGGCTGGATGGGGCGTTAATTTGCAGCACAAAAAGTTAACACCGAAAATATAGCTTCCTATCCTTTCAATCGTTTTTTCCAAAACAACAATATCGAGAATAAAATGCCTGAATTAATCGAACCCAATGTGCTTGGGATAAAAAACCAGCACTTTTCAGTTGCGATTGATCCCAAATCCGGGACGGTATTTAAGTTGATGCACACAAACGATCATTATGCGACGAATTACGTCATCAATAAAACCCAGCAGCCGGAACTGGATATAGAGGACTCCCGCTGGGTGGGCGATTTGGTCTTCCGCTACCGCCAAAGTGGCGAAACAAAATGGCGTGATGCCAGCACCGGGATGTCAAACGATATTCGCAATATTTTACCGGACCAAACGGAAAGCCCAGAACAAATTACGGTAGAATATTCAGGTAATTCGCAAAGCGAAAAAGGGATTCGTGATTTCTCTTTGATAGAAACATTTCGGGTAGAAAAAGATGTTCTGAAGTGGAAAATCTGTCTTAGAAATAAAACGGCAAAGACGCTGGAAATCGGCGACCTGGGGCTTCCATTACTATTTAACAGCCACTATGTGCGAGATCCGAGCGTAACATTTACGCAACGGGTAATGCGGCATCATTTTATCCAGGGGAACGGCTCATTTATTATTTGGATGCGCACCAATGGAGAGCCTCCCTTTTTGGTAATGACACCTCAAAAAGGCACTCACCTGGAATATTTTGACCGCACCGGAAAAAATGATAACACCAATGCAAACAGCGAAGTATTTGGTGGGAAAAGCGGTTGGGAAGGGTTGTTCACCGCCTACATTCATTCGGCAGTACAGGGTGGAGAGATCGAAACCGGAGGTAGTTGGCGGCAGCCCCACACCGCGATAAAGCTGCAACCCGCCGGGCAGGATGGGGATGAAATCGAATATGGATTCAATTTCCATTGGGCAAAAAATTTTAAGCACTTTAGGGATATTCTTTATCAAAACGGGCTAATCGACATAGAAGTTGTTCCAGGCATGGTAATTCCAGTCAACTTAAAAGCGAAATTCGCACTGCGAACAAATCGAAAAATAAGAGTAGTGGAGCCGGAATTTCCTGAAAAAACGGATATTCAATATCTTGAGGAAAAACAGGAAGGTATACATCTTTACGAAGTGCGATTTTCCCGGCTCGGCGAAAACCTGCTCACCGTTCATTATGGCGAAAAAGAAAAGACCTACCTGGAATTTTTTGTTACCGAGCCGCTGGAAACGGTCATCAAAAAACGCGCCGCCTTTATTACTGAAAAACAGCAGCACCGTGATCCGTCAAAATGGTACGACGGCCTGTATTCGCTCTGGGACATGAAAACCAAAACCCTGCGCAGCCCGGAGGACACCGGCGGTTTACACCATTTTATGGTTGGCGGCTCGGATGATCCCAGCAACGGAAAAGCGCCTTACCTTGCCACCAAAAACGTTTATTTCCCGGATCGAAAAGAAATCGAATCCATCGAGTATCACCTGGAGCGATTTGTATGGGGCGGTTTGCAACGTACCGATAAAGAACATCCGCATCCCTATGGAATTTACGGCTCGGATAATTGGTATGTCGACCGTAATACCTTAACCGGGAAAGTCGGGGAACCACGGATAGAGTGGATCGAGGAAAAATTCGGCGGTTACGAGGGCACCGGTTTGGGCAAGGAACGCATGTGGCGTACGTTCGATTATACTTCGATGTTTCTTCTCTATTACAAAATGTATCAAATTGCCAAACGCTATCCGGATATGGTGAATTATCTCGATGCAAAAGGGTACCTGGAGCGTGCATTCGGCACGGCAAAAGCATTTTTCGAAGTACCGTATTCCATTTACATGCCCGGCCCGCCGTTGTGGTCGCACAAAGGCTATTCCGATTGGGCATACAAACAGGGTAATTTTCATGAATTGGTGCTGCCGGATATTATCAATGATTTGGAAATCGAAGGAATGATGGCAGAAGCGAACTATCTTCGCGACGAATGGGAGAAAAAGGTCAAATATATGGTCTACGACGACCCGTTTCCATTTGGCTCGGAAATGCTATTCGACTCCACTGCCTTTGAATCCACCCATGCTGTCGCCAAATATGGCCTCGAAAATGTTGTGTTGCCCGATAGCAATCTCTGGACAGATAAAAATACCGGTAAAACATATTCCCATCCGAAAGTGGAGGAAGCTGATTTCCGGGATTTTATGGCGCGTGAAATTGCTGCGAATATTGCAGATCGCGGTTGGCTGCCGAAAACGTATTATCACCTGGGCAGCGATATTCGCCAGGGCGGGTCAGCAGCCTATCAACTGAGTTACATGACCCAAATGGGGGGTTGGAGTATTTTCGATTACGCCACTATTATGCAGATGACCCGGCAGAATACCTGCGACTTGGCTACGCTTCCTACCTGGCGGGCTGGGCGCTGGTAAATTGCGGCACGACCGGCAGCGATTATGGTTTCTGGTTCCCCGAAAAAGAAAATGACGGCGCCGCCGGCTGGGCCTTTGAACCGCAAAAAATGAGCATTCCCTGGTGGGGCCGGCCAACCCCGCGGGGCATCTGGAATTACGATGGGGAAATAGATCATGGCTTTATCGGTGGAATGGATTTTGCCGCCACCGTGGTAATCGATGACCCGTTATTTGGAGTGATCGCCTATGGGGGTGATTTATCACAAACTATTGATAATATTTCAATTACGCCAAAAGATGGTGTTCGCCAGCGGGTTCATTGCCTGAATGTTTCTCCGCGCTTGCATATCGTTTTGGATCGTGATGGATTTGCAAAAGACGCCCCTATTGTTATTCATAACGCTTTTAAATACATCAAGTTTGTGTTGGAAAACCGAACCGGCGATGCCCATGTTACCCAGCTGCAGATTTCCGGAATGCCTTCGGGAACCTACCGGCTAAGCGTAAATGAATTGCAAGGGCGTTCGATTCAAATTATCGGCGAATCTACAATTGAATTGAGCCTGGCGATTACAACGAAACCGCTTCACCAAATTTATTTAGAAAGGGAGTGAGAAAATTTTTAGATGAATTGCTATGGATCTTAAATACCTGTCACTACATATCGCCACAATATATTATCTAATCGTGATGAATTTCCTGCTAAACGCCCGGCCAACCGTGCCTCCCGGTTTTAGCATTCAAATTTATCGAACGGCATTTATCGACCACCCCACCGGTATGGTATGGGGACCGGATGGTAAGTTATATGTAGCGGAAATGAATAGCGGCGTTATCAAAATTGTTGAAGACCGCGATCAGGATGGCGTCGGGGATGCTGTATCCATATTTGCCGAAGGATTTACCCAACCGGTTGGCCTGGCCTGGAAAGGGGACTCGCTGTATGTCTCTTCCCGCTGGACAATTACCATCGTCCGCGATACCGATGGTGATAATGTCGCTGATTTTTATGATCCGATCATCACCGATTGGCCGGCACACTGGCATCAGAACAACCAGGTTATTTTTGATGAGGAAGGATGGTTTTTCGTCGCCCTGGGTTCCTGGGAAGATCGAACGCACGGCCCCCTTGAGTACAACAACAAAATTCTCCGTATCAGCCCGGATGGAAGTGAAATTCAAGTTTGGGTAGATGGCATCCGTAATGTGTTTGACATCGCATTTAGTCCGCAAGGCTACATGTTCGGTGGAGATAACGGCTGGCAAGAGCAGACCCCCGACGGCCAGCCGGAAGAATTGAATTATTTTGCCGAAGGCCGCCATTACGGATACCCGGATTATATTGGGCATCCCCCGGACACCAGCAGCACCTTTGGCCCGCAGGTTACTTTTCCTGATCATACTTCCCCAACCGGGGTGATGTTTTACACCGGCGATCAATTCCCGGAAGAATATCGCAATGATTTGTTTGTCGCTTTTTACGGGCCTGATAATTGGACGGAGAGTTTCCGGCACAAAGCATACCGCATCGTCCGGTGCGAGGTTGTTGATTCGACTATTGTGGATACGATGGAATTTGCCAGCAATTTTTACCGGCCAATTGATATTATTCAGGATTCCATCGGCAACTTGTATGTGTCAGATTTAGGGCAATTTTTTTCGCCGGAAGTAGATGGGCATATCTACAAAATTTCCTATATCGGCGCTACCGGCATTCAAGGGCAGACAACAGAAATTGAACAATTTGAACTTTTCCAAAATTACCCCAATCCATTTAATAGCGAGACGGAGATTCGGTATTCACTTCGCCAGGCAAGCCAGGTTAAATTGAGTATCTTCAATATCCTGGGGCAGGAGATTGCCACACTAATCGACGGAAAACAATCTGCAGGAACCCATCGAGTGGCCTGGAACGGAAAAAATGATGAAAACAATGAGCTGCCTAGCGGTATTTACTTGTATCGAATTGAGATCGATAAATCTCGCCCGTTGGCTAAGAAAATGTTGTTGGTCAAATAATATCTGTGCGTTAAAAAATTTAGGAGAAAATTCTGTATGAAATCTCAAGGCGCTAATGTTTTTACCATTATTCTAATTGTTATTTTGATATATCCGACATTCTCGCAACAATCAGCAACTGGATCGGAGAGCGATGCTTTCAAATCACCGAATATTATCCTGATCCTCACCGATGACCAGGGCTGGACAGATACCTCGGTGCAGATGATGGATGACCGCCCGGATTCCAAAAGCGATTATTATCGCACACCGAACCTGGAACGGCTGGCAAAAGAAGGGATGCGGTTTACAAACGCCTATTCCCCGACGCCGGTCTGTTCGCCCACTCGAACCAGCATTCAATTCGGCAAAACGGCGGCGCGATTAAAAAATACCGGGCATTATCGCAGCGCCTCACGCTGCGAGGATGAGATCGGGATTCCGGAGATGATTAAAGTGGCGAATTCCAATTATGTCACCGCCCATTTCGGCAAATGGGGACTGCGGCGTACCCCGGAAGATATTGGTTATGATTTCGGTGACGGATTTACCAACAATTATCATGGTGATTGGCGTTCAACGGATGAACGGTGGGCAGTGGCAGTAGATGATCCCAAACAGATATTCGGTCTTGCAACCCGCGCTAATGAATTTATGGAAGCGCAGGTAAAGGCGGGGCGGCCGTTTTATATGCAAATATCGCATTATGCGCTGCACGTGCAGCATCGCGCTTTAAAGAGCACCATCGAAAAATACCGCAATTTACCCCGCGGCCAAAAATGCCTGGATGAAGATTACGAGACACCGCCGCCTCCCTTGAACAATTGGATGCTGGAATACGCCGCGATGATCGAGGATATGGATACCGGCATCGGCCAGGTGCTGGATAAGATCGATCAATTGGGCATCGCTGAAAATACCTACATTTTCTTTACCACCGATAATGGCGGGGCCTTCCGCGGCAACGACCCGTTAAAAGG
>CAXHHS010000490.1:0-5803 GCA_964015645.1 uncultured bacterium | reverse complement strand
GGTTTTGTACGAAATGAGTAAATTGTGCCGGAAAAAATTTCATATTAGATTTTCTTTAAACTGTGTAAGAGTTTGCCCAGGTCTTCCAGGAGTTGTGTATAATTCATGCGAATTCCTCCTTTATGCCTTAATTTTATCTCTGATCTTACCTTTTTTGTGGGCATTCTTTTCGATGTATTCAATGATTTTTCCAGCCACATCTACGCCGGTACTCTCTTCAATACCTTCTAAACCAGGAGAAGAATTTACCTCCATAACCACTGGCCCATGGTTGGAACGCAGCAAATCCACCCCGGCGACATTTAACCCCATTGTTTTGGCCGACCGAATGGCAGTGCTTCGCTCTTCCGGGGTAAGCCTAATTTTTTCTGCCGTGCCGCCGCGGTGCAGGTTAGAGCGGAACTCACCTTCCGCGCCCTGGCGTTTCATTGCTGCAATCACTTTTTCTCCCACAACAAAACAGCGAATATCCATTCCACCGGCTTCTTTAATAAATTCTTGCACCAGAATATTGGCATCCAGGCCGCGAAATGCTTCGATAACAGATTTAGCCGCCTGGTCAGTTTCCGTTAGTACCACACCAATTCCCTGAGTGCCTTCCAGTAATTTGATTACCAGCGGCGCGCCTCCAACGGTTTCAAGTAACCCGTCTATATCTTTAGTGGAATGCGCAAAACCAGTAACCGGCAGGCCAATGCCGTTTCGCGCTAATAGCTGTAAACTGCGCAACTTATCTCGCGAACGTGTAATGGCCTGGGATTCGTTGGTCGGAAAAATGCCCATCATCTCGAACTGCCGGACCACTGCCGTTCCGTAAAATGTTTGGGAAGCGCCGATCCGGGGAATAACGGCGTCGAATGAATCTAATTTTTTCCCCTGGAAAATCACCATCGGTTTATGAGCGGTGATATCCATGTAACATCGCAGGTAATCGAGTACCTGCATTTCGTGCCCGCGTTTTTTCCCGGCGATTAACAGCCTGTTAGTTGAATAGAGCGATGATCTACGAGATAGAATTGCTATTTTCATGTTTCCCCCCCTTTGGGTATAGGATTTTTGAGTTCTATACTTGTAAAGAAAAAACAAATCACGTTTCGTCACATCAACAACAAATCGTTTCTTTAATAATTCTCTTCCCAACAAAACCGGAAATTTCATACTCGAACGGTCTGTTAAAGAAAGCTCAGCGTCAATCAATCGATTTTAATTCTTCCGGGCAAAATTATCCGATAGCGGTAAGGGAATTGTCGACCGAACGTGCAAATCTCGCTGCGGAAAGGGAATCTCGATATTGTGTTCGCGAAACTTCCGTACAATGGCACAATTAATTTCCGAACGAACAGGCCGGAATATCTTAGGATCAGGTATCCAGGCGCGCAGCTGCATATTCCAGGAGGAATCGCCGAATTCCACAAGGTGCACTTCCGGTGCCGGGTCTTTTATAAGATGCGGATTTGCCTCCGCTATCTCGGCCAGGCATTTTAAAACGAGATCGAGATCGGAATCATAGGAAACGCCAACGTTAAAATCCATGCGCACTTTTTGGTCCCCGTGAGACCAATTGATGACCTGTGAAGAAATAAATTCGGAATTGGGGACAATAACCGAAATGTTCCTTTCCGACCGAACGGTTGTAGAGCGAATGTTAATTTCTTCCACATCGCCGTTGATCTCGCCAACCGTTACCCGGTCACCAACTTGTATCGGGCGTTCGAACAACAAAATTAATCCTGAAATAAAATTGGAAGTTACATTTTGCAGCCCAAACCCGATCCCAACCGAAAGAAACCCGAAAATAACAGCCAATCCGGTTAAATTGATATTAATAAATTGAAATGCAAAAATAACCCCGATAACGATAATAACATAGTGAATAATGCGCCCAAACGTATAGCTGGTGCCGTGATCTAATTTCAGGTAAGTGAAGACCCGTTTCAATACTGTTCTTTGCAGAATGCGAGATAAAATTAAAAAACAAATCACCGTAATCAAAAACAATATCAATGATAACGGCGTTACGGCAGTTTGATTAATCTCGAATAACTTAAATGCTAAAAAACTGTCAATATAGGCCATCAATTCGGAAAATGTCATATCTCCTCCTTTTTTAAAAAGCAACCTGGGCATTAATTAATAGTTGATGATGTTTAAATGCACTGTCATCGGTATCGATGGTGTAATTAAACTGGAATTCCGTGGCCCGGGTGGGCCAGTAATTTACCCCGAAAATTAGCCATTCTGAGCTATTAAAATCATCATCGGCTTTAAAGCTATCCAATCGTCCCAATAGCTGTAAATTAGGGCGCATCATATAACCGCCGGTAATATGAAACCCGCTGGGAGTTATCGAACCGGCTTCCGAATCGTTGATTGTTCGGTCGATATCTGCAAGAATAAATTCGCCCGCTAACAATACTTTTTCGTTGGTATACCGAGCGTCTACGCCAAATAACGTTCGGTCGCTGGTAACAGCCGGGCTAGCGGACTCACTGCCATCTTTACTAAACGCGCCGTTAATGCCAATCTCCAATTGCTCCCCGGAATTGGAATTGGATTTAAACGGACGAGCGGCCAGGCGAGCAGTATACATAAAGTTATTGTTATCGTTTCCATTGCCGCCAAAACCGTTGCCATTAAATATACCGGCGCTGTATTGCAGGGGAAATTCTTCCGACAGCCACCCCCGGGCTTGCACCCCAATTTGCCGCCCTGGCCCCAAAATGGAAACCACACGCGAGCGATTTACAAAATCGATGGCATCCGCTCCGGTTAAAAATTCCTTGCTAAACGGCGCTTTAAATAACCCGGCATCCAGTGTTAATCCGTTGGAAAACTGATAGTATCCCTTCGCATCCAAAATCGCCGGGGAATTGATAAAATTGGCCTGTAAAAAATAACCGAATTGTTTATCGAGCTTTCCGGAAATATTTAAGCGCATGTTGGCAATGCTAAACCCGGTGCGCCCCGGGAAACTGCGCTCTAATTGGCCGTCGGCCACAAACTGGAACACCATACCGACGCTAAAATACTCTTTTTTGAAATTCTCTTTCAGTTTATCCAACAATGGTTCACGATCTGTTTGAGAAAACAGCGAACCATTTCCCACAATCAAGAGGACGCTGATAAACCATAATTTGAATAAGCATTTCATCTACCTTGCCTCCTTTTCTACAAAAAGTTTGGTTTATGTTTTTTAAATTTAAACATTTGAATGTTCACAACCAATTTTTTAAGCGGTTGAAGATGAAAGCTATTACAACTTTTTCATAATCACGGAACCCAAATGATCGATCAAAACTCAAAATCCGAATCAATTATTTCGAATGGCATAACGGAAGACAAAAACGACCTTGTTGAAAATCACATAGCTGAAGACGCAGATACGGAAGAAGTAACCACCGATTACGAATCCGATCTTGCCAGCGCGCAAAAGAAACATGTGCCAGGCAAAAAGTTTGGCACGTTTAACGGCGTTATCCGCCCGACGATATTAACCATTCTCGGCGTAATGATGTACCTGCGGGAAGGCTGGGTTGTGGGAAATGCCGGTTTGGGTGGCGCTATCATCATTATCCTGATGTGTTATTTTATTACAGGTACCACGGCGCTTTCGCTTTCTTCTATCACTTCCAACATTCGCCTGGGCGCTGGCGGGGTGTTTTCCATTGCTACCCAAAGCCTGGGTCTGGAAGTAGGCGGCAGTATCGGTATTCCGTTTTACCTGGCGCAGGCGCTTTCCGTGGCGATGTATGTGTATGGATTTATGGAAGGCTGGGTGCGGATTTTCCCTTCTCATTACCCGTTGCTGGTCGTATTGACTGTTTTTGTCGTTGTATTTGCCCTTTCTTATATCAGCACTACGCTGGCATTCCGGGTGCAGGTGTTGGTAATGAGTGGCGTTGTTTTAGCGCTGGCGTCTATTTTCCTGGGGCTTTATAGTTTACCGGAATTACATACGCCGAAAATTTTCGGCGATTTTGAAAATGCCAATTATTGGACCTTGTTTGCCATATTTTTTCCTGCCTCCACCGGGATTATGGTAGGCGCCAGCATGTCCGGCAATTTGAAAAACCCCCGAAAAAGTATTCCCCTGGGACCGATGACCGCCTGGGGAATGTCTTTGCTGATTTATCTTTCCCTGGCTGTTTGGTATTCCCTGGTAGCTTCCCCGGCAGAATTGAAATCGGTTTTAACCATCGCGGTTGATCGTGCATTTTGGGGACCGGCGGTGTTGATCGGGATTTTATCTTCCTGCTTTACAGCAGCATTAAGTTCGTTTGTGGCCTCCCCGCGCACGCTGCAATCTTTAGGCAAACATCAAATTGTGCCGTTCTCCGGCTTCTTTGGTAAACTATATGGCGATGAGCCCCGCAATGCTATTTTAACCACTGGGCTATTGGTATTACTAGTTTTGCTTTTAGGCGATTTGAACACAATTGCCCAGGTGGTAACGGTTTTCTTTTTGATGACCTATTTTACGGTCAACTTTATTTTACTAATCGAAAAGAAGTTGAACCTGATCAGCTTTCGTCCCAGCTTTCGCATTCCGATTTTAACCCCGTTCCTGGGCAGCCTGGCCAGTCTTTCTGCCATTGTGGTTGTCAGTCCCTTACTGGGATTAACCTGTGTGTTAGTAAGCATTACGATTTATATTTACCTGGATCGCCGGGCGCTGGAAAATCCTTACGAAACGCTAAATAGCGGATTATTCATTTCGGTTGCCAATTGGGCTGCACGTAAAATTGCGATTGATTCCAATACTAAAAATTTACGTTCCTGGAAGCCGGATATTCTCTATCCTGTCGAGCGCACCACGCAGTTAGAAGGCGATTATCGCCTCCTGCTCGCCCTGGTACAGCCGCAGGGATCGCTGCAAATTATCGGGGTGCAAACCGGCAGAAGCTCCCGCCCATTGCGGGGATTGGATAATATTGTTCATGACATTCAGCAAGACGGAATTTTTGCCTCTTCCGCTGTCATCAAAGTTGCGGATTTTTTAAACAGTCTTAAAACCACTGCCGCGGTGATGAAAAGTTCTTTTTTTAGGCCCAACATCCTCTTCGCGCCAATTGAGGATAGAAACCAGGAGGAGCTGAGAGGCATGGAGAAAATTGCCGAAGAAAATGAATTAGGCGTCGTTTTTTTGGCAAAGCACCCCGATGCCGGCCTGGGGCGCAGCCGCTTTGTGAATCTCTGGATTCGCGATCAATCTCCCAACTGGCATCTTAGTTTCGATTTGGCGAACATCGATTTACCGCTGCTGTTAGCGTTGATGATGATCAAAAATTGGAATATCCAATTGCGGCTAATTACGCTGGTTTCCGACACTGCGCAAATCGATAAAGCCCGCAATTATCTAAATGATTTGATGATATTGGCCCGAATCCCAAAAGGGTTTGATATTATCGTAGAAAATGTGGACTTTAAGACGTTTATCGAAAAGGCACCGCACGCCGATTTAAACATTTTCGGCCTGGCCAAACCCTTCGACAAAAAATCGATGGAGACCCTGGTTAAACTCTGCGAAAGCACCTGCATGTTTGTGCAAGATTCCGGGAATGAGAGCGTGTTGGTGTAGGCTAAATACGATAATAGCAGCAATGTTTAATTTAGGGATGGAATATTGGGAGATGGGAGGGATAGAGGATTGGATTTATGGAGTGTTGGAGTAATAGGAAATGCTCATAGCAACTGTGAAACGAGCAGCAATTCCAACACTCCATTACTCCAACGGATAATCTTGTTTGTTATCCGAAATTACTGTCTCTTATACACATCTGACGCTGCCGACGAGCTTCTTGGT
>CAXHHS010000489.1:0-5805 GCA_964015645.1 uncultured bacterium | reverse complement strand
AACAAAACCTCAAGTGCAAATATTGGTGTATTTGCCGGACTCGGCGTTGCTGTTGGCGCCGGAATTGGAGTGGCCCTGGGCAATATCGCCATTGGTGTTGGTGTCGGAGTTGCAATTGGCGCAGCAATAGGGGCATTAATGACGGCAACACAAGCTAAATCCAATAAGGATCAAACTCACAAGGAGTAGCTCATTCTCTTTTTTTTGAACTAAAAACTCACTAATTTAATAGAGTCGTATTAAGGGTTTTTAAAAACAAGTGAATTAAGGATTACGATGAACAGCCCGCCCCAAAAACCTGCGGAGAATAAGGAAAAAATATCAAGGCGAGAATTCCTGGGAACAGCTGCAACAGTTACGGCAGCGATTACTATTGTCCCACGCCATGTATTAGGCGGCCCTGGTTACATACCGCCGAGCGAAAAAATTAACCTTGCATTTATCGGTGTCGGAGGCCAGGGAACGTATAACATGAAACAATTTATGGAATTGCCGGATGCACAGGTTATTTCCGTTTGCGACCCTAATGAGCGATGCGATTATAAAAAATTTTACTATGGCGGTGTAGCCGGATGGAAACCGGCATTAAAAATTGTGAACAAATATTACGCTGAAAAAAACAGAAAACGCACTTACAATGGCTGTAGCGCCTATGCGGATTTCCGGGTAATGCTGGAGAATGAACCCGCAATCGACGCTTGTGTTGTAGCAACAACCGACAACTGCCATGCAATTGCCTCGATGGCGGCGATTAAAAAAGGCAAACATGTTTATTGCGAAAAACCCCTAAGTCATGATATTTATGAAGCCCGGCAGCTTACCCTTGCCGCTCGCAAATATGGTGTTGCAACTCAAATGGGCAACCAGGGGCACGCCATGGAAGGAAATCGCCTTATTAAAGAATGGATTGCCGACGGCGCAATTGGGGAAGTAGAAGAAGTTCACGTCTGGACCAATCGACCTTTTGGCTATTGGCCGCAGGGGATTGACCGCCCCGGGAAAGCGCCTGGTGTGCCGCAAGGATTGGATTGGAAATTGTGGTTGGGGCCGGCAAAGTTTCGCCCCTATCATCCTATTTACGTACCGTTTAACTGGCGCGGCTGGTGGGATTTCGGAACCGGTGCACTCGGCGATATGGGCTGCCATTTAATTGATACACCGCATTATGTTTTGGATTTGCCTTCCCCCACCAGCATTGAAGCAAGCTGCACCCCGGTAAATGATGAAACCGGTCCCATCGGCTCTATTATTTATTACGAATTTCCGCAAACAGGCAGCAAACCACCACTTAAAATGACCTGGTATGATGGTGGATTGCTGCCTCCCCGGCCAAAAGAATTGGAAAAGGGTAGAAAAATTGATAAAGGCGGAGGGGTATTATTTATTGGCAGTAAAGGTAAAATTATGGCCAGCACGTACGGTGAAAATCCACGTTTAATCCCGGAATCCGCGATGAAGGCTTACAAGCGCCCTCCCAAAACGGTGCCGCGCACTCCCGGCATTCGCAAAGAATGGATTCGCGCCTGTAAAGGCGGCGAACCAGCCAGCTCTAATTTTGATATTTCCGGGCCTTTAACCGAAATTGTGTTGCTAGGAAATCTTGCCATTCGCGCAAATGGGCAGCAACTAAAATGGAACGGTGAAAAAATGAAAGTGACGAATGAAAAAAAAGCCAATAAATACGTCAAACGAAAATATTATAATGGCTGGAAGTTGTGATAAGATAATAATACTTTTTTGAGTAGATCATAACTATAGAGGAGGCAAATCGCATGAAGCGTCGTGATTTTTTAAGGAAGGCAGGACAAGCTGCGGCCGGAATCAGTATTGGCAGTGTTATGCTTCAAAGTAAATCGATATTTGCATTAACAGGGGAGGAAGCGCCATTGTTTAAAATATCGTTAGCGGAATGGTCGCTGCACCGCACCATATTTGGCGGCGAGCTGGACCATCTCGATTTTGCCCTTGTGGCCAAAAAGGATTATGGAATTGAGGCTGTAGAATACGTAAACCAATTTTTTAAGAACAAAGCAAAAGACCTGGATTACTTAAAAGAAATGAAAAAGCGCGCTGATGATGAAGGCATAAAAAGCCTTCTCATTATGTGTGATGGTGAGGGAAAATTAGGCGACCCCAATGAAGGCAAACGCTTAAAAGCAGTGGAGAATCATTACAAATGGATAGATGCAGCAAAATTTTTAGAGTGCCATTCCATCCGCGTAAATGCTGCCAGCGAAGGCGTTTATGAAGAGCAGATGAAACTGGCTGCCGATGGCCTGCGCCGCCTATGCGAATACGGCGCGGAACAGGGGCTTAATGTGATTGTGGAAAATCATGGCGGGTTATCCAGCAATGGCAAGTGGCTTTCCGGTGTAATGAAGATGGTCGATCACCCAAGTTGCGGCACGCTCCCGGATTTCGGCAACTTCAAAATTAATGATGATGAAATGTACGATTATTACCAGGGCGTGGAAGAACTAATGCCCTTTGCGAAAGCCGTCAGCGCCAAATCCAACGATTTTGATGAAAATGGAAACGAAACCCGTGTCGATTATCTGAAGATGATGAAAATCGTTCTGGATGCCGGGTATCGTGGTTATGTCGGCGTCGAATACGAAGGTCGCCGTATTAGCGAACCGGACGGCATTCGAGCAACGAAAGCGCTGCTGGAAAGATGCCGCGATCAGCTTGCCAAAGGCTGAGCGCCAAATTTCAATCAACCGGCAATTGAATATTGACCTGCGTCCCAGCTCCCGGGGCGCTTTTTATTTCCAACCGCCCCTGGTGGCTGTCGATAATCCGTTTAACAATTGAAAGCCCCAATCCCAACCCTTTGGATTTAGTTGTTTTAAACGGGGTAAATAAGGTTCTCGATATTTCTTGCGGTATTCCTTCGCCGTCATCTTCAATGGTAATTTCAACCATGTTTTCTTCAACCGGCCCGGTGCGGATGATAATTCGACCACCATTGGGCATTGCCTCCCCGGAATTGATGAGCAGGTTCAAAAAAACTTGCTGCAATTGCACCGGATCGGCAGGAATTTGAGGTAGATTGCCGGCAAAATTTGTTTCCACAAAAACCGCTTTTTTATCAAACTCATGCGCTACCAGCAGCAGCGTGTTTTCCAAAATTCGGTTCAATTTGCATAACTCGCGAACCGAATCCTTCGGGCGAGTATAGTCGAGCAAGTTGGCAATAATCGTATTCATTCGCTGTAGCTCTTCCCCAATCACTTCCCGGTCGCGGCTATTTAGCTCTCCTTCGGTATCAAAGATCATTTTGATGATGGTTAGCGGATTGCGAATTTCATGCGCGATACCGACGGCTAATTCTCCCACGGCGGTCAGCCGCGCTGCCCGGCGGGCTTGCTCTTCCAATGTTACCATATTTTCATATAGCCGGGCGTTTTCGATGGCGATGGCGCATAAATCCGCCAGGGTTTTTAACAGGCGTTTTTCTTCATCGGAAAAGTGGTATTTTCGCGCTTTATAAATATTGATCAAACCAATCGCTTTTTGCCGTACGACCAGCGGAACCGAAAGCATCGACCGCACATCTTCCTGTTTTGTAAACTCAGTAGAATCAATATCTTCGCCATTTTGAATATCCGGTAATTGCAGCGATCTTTTTTGACGAATCACTCGCTTAAGCGCGCTGCCGGAAATGCTGATTTCCCGGTTACGAGAATAATTTTCGCTGCCGCCATGATTTGCTTTTAAAACCAGGAACTCCTCATCATCAGAGACCAGGAAGACCGAGCAGATTTTTGATTTCATCAGCCGGGCGGTTCGTTCGACAATTTGGCGTAAAATTTCATCTTGATGAAAGGTGCTGGCAATCGTTTTATTGATGTCGATGAGGGTTGATAATTCTTCCGCCGATCTTTTGGCGGTTTCGTAAAGCCGGCCGTTTTGAATAACCTGCGCGGATTGTTTTGACAGCAACGTCAACAGGTCGAGGTCTTCGATAGTAAACGCATTTTTTCGGGTGCTATCGACATTTAAAACGCCAATCAACTCACCATCAATTATCAGCGGAACCGCCAACTCCGATTTTATCTCCGCCTGAACGGTAACATAACGTGCATCGACAGAAACGTCGGGCACTAACAGCGGCTTACCGGTTTCCGCAACCCAGCCGGTAATGCCTTCGCCAACCTTTAGTTTGGTGTTTTCAATTCGCCGGTTAAACCCTCGCGAGACTTCGATGTTTAAAATGCGTTTTTCCCAATCAATCAAAATCAACGATCCATTGGTTGCCCCGGTAATTTTAACCGCGGCATCGATAATTAAATTAAGCGCCTTTTGCGGCTCCAGTGCGGATGTTATGGAATGAAATAACTCATACAATAAAAAATGGCGGTCTTCGGTATTTTTTGAATCTTGAAGGTTGGCTGAGGGTTTATTTGATTTCATTCTTCCATATCGTTTCCGGCAATGTAAACAGTTGGGAGGAAAAATTCAAATGGAGTGTCAAACTTCGGTTGCACAAACGCGCTGTAATTCCCCTTTAGGGAATAATTTTTTTTGATAACAATTTACCCAGGGTACGTCGTTCCGGCGAACCCTGGGCTTTAGTCTGCAATTGCTTCGCGATACTATGAAATTATTGGCGTTTCAAAACTTTAAAGGCAATGCCCCGGCCATATTTTTGCAGAATCGCTAAATTAATCCAGCTAAAGGCGAATTGCTCCAGTAGCGGAACTTTGTCATCGCCGCCGAAATCATAACATTCGGCAAAACCGAGTTCTTTCGCTAATTGGGTTGCCTTCTCTTTCGCTCGTTGGCTGCTGCCGGCGATAAACATATCGATTCCGGTTTCGTCGTATTGCGGGTTTTCCATGTTTTCAAACCCGGTAGAATTAAAACACTTTACCACGTGTTCACAGTTCGTTAACGCTTTGATTGCTTCGAATGTGGTGGCATAAGGAGCGGGTTTTTGAAAAACCGAATTCGTCGCATCGATAATTATTTTATCCTGCAAATTGCCGAGGCTTTTCAGCACATCCACAACCGCGTTTATGGGTAGCGCAATCAATAAGATTTCCACCTCATTTGCCGCCGATTGCGTCGTTTGTGCTGAAATATTTTCACTGGCGAGCAATGGTTTTATCTTTTCACTTTGAGGGTCTCGAACGCCTAAAATCACTGAATGCCCGGCCCTGGCCCAGCCTTTTGCCAGCGCCCCACCAACATTGCCAGCGCCGATAATTGCTATTTTCATGATATGCCTTTTTTTTAGTAGTAAAAACGCAAAAATGTTTGTTGTATTCGTGGAGGTTAAAAGTTTATTTTTCTTAGCGTTAGCCTTTTCCTTAGTCTAAAAGGTATTTCTAAATCCCCAACGCCTCAATCACTAATTTTGCGGCGGCGGCTCCGGAATATTGCTGCTGGCCGGTTATTAAACGGCCAGCGCGCACCGCATGGGATTTAAATGCGCTGTCTACAATAAAGTTAGTGCTAGGAAGTTTTTTCGCTTCTTCTTCAATCCAAAACGGTTGAATTTTTTGCCCTACAAAATTGTCGGCAAACTGTTCTTCGGAATTTGCAAAGCCGGTCCAGGTTTTACCATCGACTAACAGGTTGCCATCGGAAAGTTTTGTTTTTAACAAAACGCATGTTGCGTGGCAAACAATGGCGGTTATTTTGCCTGCCTCGTAAAATTTCGCGACAAATTGGTGGACGCGCTTTTCGTTAAAAAAAGAATACATCGGCGCCTGGCCGCCAACCAAAAACAATGCATCATAATCGCTGATGGCGATATCCGCAAGCGCTTTACTATTTTGGGCTAACGCAAGATGCTGC
>CAXHHS010000488.1:0-5809 GCA_964015645.1 uncultured bacterium | reverse complement strand
GATGCAATGGAGTCTCGTGGGCTCGGAGATGTGTATAAGAGACAGCGATGCGCCCGGCGGTTTGCATTGGGGATACGGCGGCGGCATTTGGCTTTCCTTTATCGGCCTGCCCAATACGGTATCTATCGCAGTCGCCAAAAGCGATGAACGAACGACAGCTTATCTTTGGTGGGGATTTGCGTTTTAACCGATTATATATTTTTATTATCCAACTTGATTAGCGAGTAGGAGTGCAAAATGAATTTTGCACTCCTTTCATTCCCCTATTTTCCCGATTAAAAAATGATAAGAGCATTGTTACCACTAGTGAAAATGATTATCTTTTGCCGCTTTTTTGAGCGGTTATGTTATGAATCTGAAAAACAATATTGAAAATAAATACGACGCCATCATCATCGGCAGCGGCTTTGGCGGGTCGATGACCGCCGAGGTACTGGTAAACGCCGGTATGAAAGTGTTAATGGTAGAACGCGGCGATTGGGTAGAGCGCGGCCCGCATAATTGGGCCAAAAACGCTTCCATCGATTTAACACCGCATTATACAAAAGAAACGCCCTTACAAGTACTAGCCGGTGGCAATCAAAAAATGATGGGATTGTATTCCTGTGTCGGCGGCCCATCAGTATTTTACGGCGGAGTTTCGTTTCGATTCCGGGAAGCGGATTTTGATCCGCCCAAAGAGATTGTCAACAACTCCGGCGCAAAATGGCCGATTTCGTATTCCGATCTTGAACCGCATTATACTTATGCCGAGAAGATATTGGGAGTCGCCGGAGAAATGAATACGGACCCCACTGAACCATTTCGCAGCGAGCCTTATCCTCAAACTCCTTCACCGCTTGCTCAAATTTCCCAAAAGGTTGCAGCCGCGGCGAAAAGTGGTGATCTAAATCCATTTTGCTTACCATTAGCGATTAACTATTCACAAAACGGCCGCGATAAATGTATTTCCTGCACCACATGCGATACCTTCGCTTGTGCCATTAATGCCAAAAATGATCTCGCTACCGTCTTGCTGCCTACCCTGGTCGCGAAAGGGCTTACAATTCTGCCGCAGACAGTTGTCGCCCGGCTTATCCATAAAAACGGTCAAATCACAACGGTTGAATGCGTTTCGCGAAAAACCGGGGAGCGAGTTTCGCTGCAAGCGGATCGGTTTATTTTATCTGCCGGTGCGATGAGTTCTCCCCATCTCTTGCTGGCGTCCAGCTTACAGAACGTAAATTCTGCGGGGCATGTCATCGGGCGTTATTTAATGCGACATGTTAACGCCATCGTCTTCGGTATTTTTCCCGGAATAGCGGATAAGGAAAAAACCTTTCACAAACAGTTGGGGATTATGGACTATTATTTTGGCCACCCTTCTATCCCCTACCCTTCTGAAAAATTAGGCAGCATCCAGCAGCTCCAAACACCGCCGGCTGGCCTTGTGGAAGAGATTCTTCCCAAACCATTTGGGAAAATAATCAGCCCCGGCGTAAAGCTCTTAACCGGCCTATTAACGATTGCCGAAGACCAGCCGCAGTTCGATAATCGAGTAGAAATATCAACGAACAAACAAGATCGGTTTGGTTTGCCGCAGCTACTTATTACCCATCACTATTCCAAACGCGATTTAGCAGCGCTAAAGGCACTCACTTCCCGGGCAAAAAAGATACTGCGTTCAAGCGGCGCCTGGCTGCATTATGTGCACCATATTCGCACATTTTCCCACGCTGTTGGCACTGTGCGCATGGGAGAAGATCCGGCAACCTCACCGCTGGATCGGCATTGCCAATTTCGTGGATTAGACAATCTCTTTGTGGTAGATGCCAGTTTTATGCCCACATCTGCCGGTTTAAATCCCAGTTTAACCATTTCAGCCAATGCGCTGCGAGTGGGGAATTATATTAAGGAAAAAGGGTAAAAAAACGAATATCGAATATCGAACAGGGAATTTCAAAATTCCCTGTTCGATATTCGATATTCATCTTTTATGAAAACGATTACTCCAAATACCCCAATTCGCCTTGCTTTTCTCGGCTGCGGTTTTGCGACGCATTTGCACAGCAAAACGCTTTCCGGGTTTGATAATATTGAGCGCTACTACGCCAGCCGCTCTTTAGAAAAAGCGAAGGAATATCAAACCAAATATAAAGGACATGGTGCGTTTGATTCTTATGAAGCGGCTATTGAATCGCCGGAAGTCGATGTAGTGCTAGTTGCCACGCCCCCGGTTTCTCATTTGGAGCTTACTCAAAAAGCGTTACAAGCAGGAAAGCATGTGATTGTCGAAAAACCACCGTTTCTTAATTCGGTCGATTTTGATACTGTTAAAAAAACCCGTGAAGAAACCGGCTGCCAAGTATTTGTGGCCGAAAACTACTTTTACAAACCATCACTGGTTAAATTGAGAGAGGCGCTTCGCAGCGGATTAATCGGTGATATTTTATTTATCCACATCAATGCCTTAAAACAACAAAAAACCGGCAACTGGCGGGATGATGCATCCCTATCTGGCGGCGGTGCGCTATTCGAAGGCGGCATTCATTGGATCAATTTTATTGCAAACCTCGGCTTAACAATCGACTCCGTTAGCGGTTTGCAGCCAAAGCAAAATAGCCACATCGAGAAAAGCATTTTAGTAACCGCACAATACCGAGAAGGTGCTGTCGGCACGTTACAATATTCCTGGGAAGTACCGTCGTTGTTTAAAGGATTGCGGATTTCCAGGGTCTTTGGACGCGAAGGATCAATTACCTTCGAATCGAATGGCATCTTCATTTTCGTACGCGGCAGGAAAAAGAAATTGATTTTCCCCGGGCTGTCAGATATTGCCGGGTACAAAGCGATGTTTCGCGATTTTTTTAATGCCTTACGCACCGGAGAATCACCGCAATTCTCCCTGGATATGGCAAAACAGGATTTACAGTTGATCGAAAAAATTTACACAAAAAAATAACCATTGGAGGAAAAATTAAATGGATCTTTTAATTGCAATTATTGTTGGATTGATTGTTGGCACACACACGTCTATTTGGGGAATGTATAAAGATTCCCCGCACGAAGGGTACACTCACAAGCAGTTTTTTCGCAGCATTGTCATCGCGGCCATTTGGGCGCCAATTATCTGGTTTTTAACAAAACTGGATATGTCGAAGGCTGCAAGTTTTTGGCTCTTGTTCGGATCGACTTATGCGATGGAGCGCCTTACGCTGGAGTATTACAAAACATTTTTACGTGAGCAAGATCAATCGAAATATACGATTCCGATGCAATTTGCCGTTTTCGGCAAGGTTGTGAAAAGCCGCGCCGTTCGGTTACTGGTTGCCGCAGCATATATCACCGGGATTTTGTTGATTGGCGCCGGTTTATTGTATTATCACAATAACAGCGAATCCTTAGCCTGGTCTCCCTGGCTTGCGGTATTTGTTTTTGGCAGTGTAGGCGGCTGGGTATCGGCCTTTGGCGGCGCCTGGAAAGACGCCCCGATTGAAGGCTTCGAAACTTTTAAATTCTTCCGCAGCCCGGCAATGGCGTTTTTTTACGGGATTTTGACGGCGTTTTTTACTACCAACGTTTTCCTGATTACATTATGCGCCATCGGGTTTACAATCGCGACGATTGAGACCTACAAAACATTCTTTTTCCCCAGCAAACCGCGGGGGAAATTTGCCGATACTCCCATTCACTTTCCGGAACAGCTTAAAAAGCGCCAAAAATATGTGCCGATTTATATCGCGATATGGATCGGAATTATCGTTACGTTCGTTACAGCAATAATGCAGCCGCAAAACGGCTTGCTATAAATATACCTGGTTTTCGATGAAACCTGTAGTAGCTTAAGGAACTACCGTTAAAACGTTTTGACATTCAAACGCCGATGTGTTAATTTTTTAATAAAAAATTAAAGAAGGAAATGATAAAGAGTGAAAACAGACTTGAAAAGAGCAACGGTTTATTTAGAGCCTAAATTACATCAAGCCTTAAAAATCAAAGCTGCTCAAATCGATAAAACGATTTCCGAATTGGTAAATGCTGCGATTAAACAAAGCCTAACAGAAGATTTAGAGGATTTATCCGCTTTTGAAGAAAGAAAAGATGAACCGAATTTAGATTTTGAAGATATCCTTAAAGAGCTAAAAGGTAGTGGCTACTTATAAAATTCTGATCAAACCGTCAGCAGTAAAAGAACTTAAGCGGATTCCAGTGAAAGATATTCAAAGGATAACGAATAAGATTCAATCCTTAGCAATAGAACCTCGTCCATTCAGCTATGAAAAGTTATCCGGGCAGGAGAAATATCGAATTAGGCAGGGTAACTATCGGATAATTTATTCAATTGAAGACGAAGAATTACTTATATATGTTATAAAAATTGGACATAGACGAGATGTTTACCAGTGAATTTGAACCGGAGGTTAAATGAGATTTAGACATTTATGTGTTACCTTTTTCATCTTTTTAGGGTCGCTATCCGTTTTTTCCCAAACCGATGGTGTTGGCGTTGGAATTATTGTTGGCGAACCGACTGGCGTTAGCATTAAAAGCTGGCAAAGCCCAACAAGAGCCTTAGATATCGGTATTGCCTGGTCATTTGCGGATGAGGACGATTTTCATGTTCACGCCGATTATCTCTGGCACAACTTCAGCGTATTTGCTCCCAAAAAAGGTCAGATGCCATTTTACTACGGAGTTGGCGGGCGAGTAAAATTCACCAGCAAAACTCGCGTCGGCATACGAGGTGTCTTAGGTATCGCATACATTTTTCCGAACGAACCATTCGACATTTTTTTAGAAGTCGCCCCGTTGTTTGATTTTGTTCCCGATACGGATTTCACCTTTAATGCCGCTATCGGGTTTCGATTCTTTTTCTAAAAAAGAACAAATTCGCCAAAGTTAAGTTTAACCTGTTTGTTTAAACGTTAATGAATCTTTAAGGAGGTAAGGAATGCAACGTATATCAAAAAAAATGGCAATAATTGTTTTATTTGCAGCACTTTTTTCTTTTAACCAAATAAACGCCCAGGGATTAAGCCTGGATGTTCGCGGCGGCTATTACGGCGATGCCGATGATTTTTTTCTCGGTGGCGGGTTAAATTTCAGCATCTTATCGATTACCGCTAACCCTAACTTCGAATATGTATTCGTATCAGGAGGCGATTTTTACACCATTAATTTGGATGGCAGGATAACCGTTTTGCCCCTGGTAGCCGGCTCCGGTTGGTTAGGTGGTGGGTTTGTGTTATCATCTTCAAAAATAAGCGGTGGAGATACCCAAACCGATGGCGGCGTAAACCTGCTCGCCGGCCTGGGATTAGATAAATTGCCAATGAAGCCGTTTGCTCAAATAAAATATGTAATTTCGGACAATAGCCAATGGGTTTTTGGCGTTGGCGTTCGGTTTTAATAAGGAGAAAGAAATGAAATCAATCAAACTTATTTCGTTTATATGTTTATGCCTGTTCTTTTTTAGTTGCTCGACAATTTCCGTGCAGCATGATTATGATACCCAATTTGATTACAGCAGCCTGGAAGCGTTTGCCTGGCTGCCGCCTGCCAAAAATGCAAAAAAGAAACGACCATTGCTGACTAAGCGAGTAGAGACAGCGACAAATGATGAATTAAGTGCCAAAGGATATCGAATCGATACCCAAAATCCCGATTTTGTAATTGCCATGCACAGCGGCACACAGGACAAGGTGGAAGTTACCCGCTATGGCTACGCCTACCCCCGCCGTTGGGGGTATTGGGGTGGCCGGACGGTGAGCGTGCATCGATATAAAGACTGTCTCTTATACACATCTGACGCTGCCGACGAGCTTCTTGG
>CAXHHS010000487.1:0-5811 GCA_964015645.1 uncultured bacterium | reverse complement strand
TGCGTTTGCCGATGGGATTATCGCTGCCGAAATATCTGTTCGCGGTTTCTTCGGTCACCACTACACTGTTGGGGTCTTGAAAAGCGGTTTCTGCCGACCCGCGGGCAAATTCAAAATCGAATACTTGAAAGAAGGTCGAATCGGCGAACATCAAACCCGGTTCGCTGAACGATTGATCTTGAAATTTGATAACCGGTGCATTTCCCCAGGAGGATGGGCGGTACATCCGCACTACTTTTTCAATTACATCCGGGTGTTCTAATTGCAATACCCGGCCAACCGGCCAGGGAGCAGTGGATAGATCTTCCGTTAAATCCGCGGATGTCCAGAGATCGGTTACCCGAAAAACATTACCCGATTGATTGTGGAATTTATCGTAGCTGAGTTCATCTTGCACGAAAATCAGCATGATCATGCAGGCGGCCATTCCGATTGCCAATCCTAACACATTAATAACCGTGTAACCTTTTTGTTTAATCAAGTTACGGAAGGCGATTTTTAGGTAATTTTTTAACATGATATACTCCTTTACATAAGCAAAGTGCAGAGCGCATGGCGCATGGCGCATGGCGCAAAATTAAGCTCTTAATGTTTTCATAAAGTTCATAGTCTTTCGGCAAAGGTGGTCGAGTTTTTCAAGCAGATTATCGCGGGCATTTTCGGATATTAGCTTCCTTCTGTGAATGACATATAAAACATTTGCGTTCTCAAACGTAGATTTTTTGGCGAATTCCAGAAATCGAGCAAAATCTTTATCTGAGCTAGAGCCGGAGCCTTCTGCAATGTTGTTTGACATACTCAAACCTGATGCTCGAAGTTGTTCCGCCCATCGAAAATATTTCCGTTGTTCCAAACCATCCGCGATGTTAAATAGCTCATCGCCTATTTCAATAGATAACTTCCAAATCTCTAAATCTTGAAACCTAAATTTTACCATCTCACTCTCCTCCTTATTGGATTTTTACGCTATGCGCCATGCACTCTGCGCTATGCGAATTCATTCGCACTTGAGTGCCTCCACCGGGTTAGCCAGCGCTGCTCGAATTGCCTGGTAACTCACTGTTCCGAGGGCGATCAACAACGCCAATCCCCCGGACCAGAGAAATATGCCGATGCCGATGCCGGTTTGATAGGCAAAATTTTCCAGCCACAAACTCATCACCCAATAAGCTGCCGGAGCTGCGAGCATAAATGCCAGCGCCACCAATTTGGTAAATTCTTTTGAGATCAGGAGGATAATTTGCGACACCGATGCGCCCAATACTTTGCGCACGCCGATTTCTTTGGTGCGTTTTTCCGTGGTAAAAGAAACCAGCCCGAATAACCCCATGCAGGCGATGAACATCGCTAAAATCGTAAAATAACGGATAATCTCTCCCAGCTTTTCCTCACTGCGGTAGAGTTGATCGAGATTTTCATCCAAAAAGCGGTAGTTGAGTGGCCAGCCGGGAGCGAATTTTGCCCAGGTGGTTTGCAGAAAATCCATCGTAGCCGGAACATCGGCAGAGCGAATGCGCACCGCAAACTGCCAGGCGCCGAAAGTAATTACCAGCGGCTTTAGCGATTCGTGCAGGGATTGGTAATAAAAATCCTTCACGACCCCAATCACTTTCCCGGATTGCATAATCTCTCCCCGCGCGTTTACCCGTTCCAGTTTTTTGCCCAGGCCATCGTCGCTCCAGCCAAATTCCCTGGCGGCAGTCTCGTTGATGATGTATGCTTGCAAAGAATCCGTGGAAAAATTCTCCGAAAACGTTCGCCCGGTAACAATCTCCAATCCTAACACTTTCTCAAAATCATGGTTGGCGTAGACAACGGGAATCCAGCGCGGCTTTTTAATGTCCATTCCTTCCATGACGAAAGAATGCGCCACGCCATCTTTTGCGCCGGGTGCGCTGCCGCGCAAACCGCTGACGGCGATAATATCCGAATGTTGCAGCAATTCTGTTTTAAATGCCTGGTATTTTTGCGAATTAATCCCAAAGCGGTCGAAGTAAATCACTTGCTCCTTGTTGAATCCCAATTCCATATTGCGCATAAAATCCAATTGATTGGAGACGATGCTGATGCAGATCAGCAGCACGATCGATATACAGAATTGGAAAATTATCAGTACTTTTCGCAAGGGCGACCGGCCGGTCGCCCCAACGGCTGACGGGTTTTTCAGTACGCGAATTGGCTTAAAGGCCGAAAGGTAAAACGCCGGATAACTCCCGGCAATAAACCCCACTAACAAACCGGTAGCGGCGAGGGCGGAGATCAACATCCAATTATCAAAATAATGGCTTTGCAGCGTTTTACCGGTTAAGGAATTGAATACCGGCAAGGCGAGTTCGATGAGAGCAATTGAGACCAGCAGCGCAATCAAACTCAGTAAGATAGTTTCCCCCAAGAACTGGCCGATAAGATTGGAGCGATAGGCGCCCAACACCTTTCTCATGCCCACTTCTCGTGCCCGGCTGGCAGAACGCGCCGTCGCCAGATTCATAAAGTTGATGCAGGCGATCAGCAAAATCAACATCGCGATGGCGGAAAAAATGTAAACGTTGCGAATATTGCCATTGGGCTGCATCTCGTAGTAGCCTTGCGAATGCAGGTGAATATCTTCCAGCCGCTGGATATCCAAAACCGTTCCGTCTTTAATCGATTCCGGGAAATGGCGATCGACAAAATCCGGCAATGCGGCTTGAATGGCGGCAGCGCTTTGCCCTTCGTTGAGAAGGAGATAAGTCCAGCAAGCGGTCCAAATCCAATTGTCTTCGAATCCACCGCTGCCGCCGAACCACTCGTCGATGGCGTTGTGCGTTACCAGGAAATCGAACTTAATGTGGGAATTTTGGGGAACGTTTTCCAAAACACCACCGATTTCCAAATCCACATTGCTATTGAGATTGATGCGTTTGCCCAAAGGGTTGTCGTTGCCGAAATATTTTTCTGCCATCGTCTGCGTGATCAAAACGCCGTTGGGAGATGCCAATGCTGCTGCGCTTCCCTGGAGCACATCGAAGGAAAAGATGTCAAAAAAGGTCGGATCGGCGAACATAACGCCCGGTTCTACAAAGGATTTATCCTCGTAACGCACCACTACCTGATTTCCCCAGGAAGACGGGCGATACATGCGCACCACATTTTCCACAATCTCCGGGTGTTCCATTTGCAGCGTTTTCCCCGCCGGAAAGGGCACCACCGCCAGTTGTTCCGTAATACCATCGGCAGTCCAATGATCGATAATGCGGATAATCTTATCGCCGTTTTCGTGAAAATTGTCGTAGCGCAGTTCGTCTTGCACATACAGCAAAATCAACATACAAGCGCCTATCCCAATCGCCAATCCCAGCACATTGATGAGCGTGTAACCTTTGTGTTTGATCAAATTTCGAAATGCGATTTTCAGGTAGTTTTTTAGCATAGTAAATCTCCTTTGGCAAAGCGCAGAGCGCATGGCGCACTCCGTAGGAGCCACTAACGTGGTAGCGTTTATTCCACGCCAGGCGCTCTGCACTATGTGCTATGCGTTTCAAGAACCATACCAGTGTTGTTTTTTATGGAGTTAGGGGGATAAATCGATGATGGAAACCGATTTGTTGTTCGATGATATGACAGGGGTTGTTCGCTGATGAACAGAAAAAAATACGCTTTCAGCCATCAAATCCAAGGAGTAAAAGATTCGTGACATATACCTTTCAGTATTTTCACAAAAAAACTACCCGGTATAACAAGACACCCAAAAAAGTTTTCATTAGCACCCTTGGAAGAGGCTAAAAACTCGGACTTTTTCACAGAGAAAGTAGGGAGCAACTTGTCTTTGGGAACCTGACTTTGTAAATTGTTCTGTATTACTGGCAAGTATTACCAAATAGATTTACCCAAATTGGCTAAAACGGTTTGTGAATTGTAGAAGGGTTTTGTATGACATCAGAAGAAGCCTACCAAGTAGCATTAGAAAGAATTGAAGCAGCTAGGCGTTTGAGGAAAACGTTGCTTAATTTATCAAACTTAGGCTTGACCACCATCCCGTCCGAAATTTGGACTCTGACGCAATTGGCGACTCTGAGTCTCAATCGGAACAAACTGACTACTATTCCACCAGAAATTGGCAATCTAACAAAATTGAGGGAGTTGAGTCTCTATGACAACCAATTGACCACCATTCCACCAGAAATTGGCAATCTGACAAAATTGACAACATTGGCTCTCCACAGAAATCTACTGACCAGTCTTCCACCTGAAATTGCGAATCTAACTAAATTAGACAGATTGTGGATATACAATAATAAACTAAAAATGCTACCATCAGAAATAACTAATTTAAGCCTTGAATTTAGATGGGGTGAATCTATCCATCATGGTAAAATAGCAATAGTAAACAACCCCTTAGAATCGCCTCCTAGCGAAATTGTTAAACAGGGTATGAAAGCAGTGCGGGCTTATTTTAAGCAGTTGAAAGAACAGGGTAAAGATAAGATTTTTGAAGCAAAATTAATGATTGTTGGAGAACCTGGATCTGGCAAAACCACCTTGATGGAGAAACTGTTTGATAGAGACTTTGAAGTACCTCAACCGGAACAACAGTCGACGGTCGGTATCGAGGTTCGTCAGAATTTGAAGTTTAATTATAATCTAGATACAGAATTCAAGGCCCATATTTGGGATTTTGGGGGGCAAAATATCCAATATATGCTGCACCAGTTTTTTCTCACGACCAATTGTGTATACGTACTGATGGCAGAAAAACGCCGGGAGTTAGCTAATTTTGACTACTGGCTGAATATCATCAATATTCTTGGCAAAAACAGCCCGGTGATCATCCTGTTTAATGAGATTAATATCGATTCGGTTTCATCCTTTATTTTCGATGAAAAGAAATATAAAGAAGACTTGTTCCCCGAATTAAACTTACAAAGATTGGATGTTAATCTTGCCAACATGAAAGATGGCCGCTTTGATGTGACCGTAAAGACATTAGAGGAAAGTCTTTGCAATCTCCAACATATTGGAAAGGAAGTTCCGGCCAGGTGGGTGGATATTCGTAGAGAATTGGAAAACAGAAAAGTGAAAAAGCATATCGAAATTGGGGAGTATTTTGACATTTGCAAAGAGTTTGGGATTACCGAAGAAGAAGATCAATTGCTCATCTTAAAATATTTCCATCTTTTGGGTGTTGTGCTGCATTTTTCAGAGGATGAAAACCTCAGCGAAATTTTATTCCTCGATCCCAATTGGGCAGTTGACGCGGTTTATTCAGTACTGACCGACAAAAAAGTTGAAAAG
The DNA here is from genome assembly GCA_964015645.1 of uncultured bacterium. Classification (GTDB taxonomy): domain Bacteria; phylum Calditrichota; class Calditrichia; order RBG-13-44-9; family J075; genus CAXHHS01. Next base: position 540 of record CAXHHS010000487.1, on the reverse strand, counting down.
AGCAAGGGCATGGTTGAGAAAAGCGCACTTGAAAACGTCTGGAAGAAAAAGAAATATAATTTCCAAGAGCGGAACATGCTGCTTCGGTTGATGCTAAAAGACAATTTTGATATCTGTTACAAATTGGCCGGAAGTGATGATAAGTATATCATACCCTTGTTGTTATCTAAGGTTCAACCGGGTTACAAATGGGAAATTGAAGATAATTTACAATTCCGCTTCCAATACCCATTTATGCCGCAGGGAATTGTTAGCCGTTTGATCGTACGGATGAATGAATATGTCGAGCCGAGAAAAGTTTGGAATGAAGGCATGGTTATTTCAAAAAATGAGGCGAATGCCCAAATTATCGAAAAAAAGACCGCAAAAGAGGGATTAAAGATTATTGAAATCCGGTTAAGGGGAAATCCCAACAGCCGTAAGGAATTGCTGACACTCATCCGGGAAGAAATCTATAAAATTCAAAACAGTTCATTTCCCAACCTGCCTTATTCCGAAATGGTGCCTTGTAATTGCTCCGAGTGCAATACCAACCCTTAC
>CAXHHS010000486.1:0-5821 GCA_964015645.1 uncultured bacterium | reverse complement strand
TGCAATGGAGTCTCGTGGGCTCGGAGATGTGTATAAGAGACAGATCCTATTTTTATCGTTTCAACAACCGGGGATGGCGTGCTGCCGGATATTGATGTATCCCCAAATCCGGTTGATTTTGGAGTTACACCAATTGGCCGCTCGAAGAATTCACCAATCACAATAAAAAATATTGGAATTGGGCCTTTGGTTATCGATTCCCTCAAATTTGATGGAATAAATGCGAATCTCTTTTCCATTTCGGATACACTGGAATCCCCGCTCACCGTTCAAGCGGGAGACTCGGCAATGGTTGAGATTGGGTTTCTGCCGGATAGCGAAGGCAATAAAAACGCTTCGCTTCGCATTTACAGTAACGACCCGGATGAGCCAACATTTATTGTTACGCTTAACGCGCGAGGCATAAACGCGCCAACAACCATAATAACAATTTCTAATGCTGTCAGAAACCAGGATGCAATTGTTAATGCCGCCGCTTCCTCCGATACGACAATTCGCTCCGTCATCATCCGCTACGGTGCAAGCAATGTTCCCGGTTTTCCCGAAACCCGAATCCTCGATAGCCAGGGCGGTGGCAACTTTACCGGAACCATTCCCGGCGCAAGTGTTACGGAATTGGGCTTAAAAGTGCTATTAGAAGTAACCGATGATTTTCAAATCATCACAAACGATACGATTTTTCCACCGGTGCAAATTCCTGCCGGCACGCTAACACATACGTTTGATGACAACCTGGTCAATCGCTGGCAAATGTTCTCACTTCCTTTTTTACCGGATACAATCCCGGATCGCGCCCTGCAAACGGTACTCAACGACCTGGGCGAGGAAGACGATTTTAAATGGCGTATATGGCGCACAGATGATACCGGCGATAGTTCTAACTATTTAGCCATCACCCTATTAGATGGCATGGGTGAATTTGGCCGTTTTGAATCCGGCAACGCCTTTTGGCTGTATGTGCGGGATGATGCCAACGGCAGTGTGGACTCCAGAACCATCGGGTTTCCCAACATGAGTACTGTACCGGCTGATGCCTTTACCGACACTCTGCAACCCGGCTGGAATCAAATCGGCTCACCCTATTCCTTTGTGATGGATTGGGATCGAGTCGTATCACCTCAAAAAGACTCCTTGCAAGTCTTTCAATACAACGGTACTGGTTTCGATGGCCCGCTGTCGAAAAAACGATTGGGATGGACGCCGCTAATAAATACCAATTTCGATTTAAACCCCTACGACGGATTTGCAGTACTGAACCCAACCAGCCAGGCAATATCGATTACCTTTTTACCCCAATCTACAGCAGCGTCTGTTGCAAAATTTGCTGCCGGAGAATCTCTAAATAAAACCAATTGGCAAATTCAACTAATCGCGGAAACCGACCGTACTTTCGATGCCAATATTATCGGCATGAACCAGTTTGCAAATGTTACAAAAGACCATCTCGATTTCGTAAACCCGCCGGTGGTTGGCGTCGACTTCATAAACCTCTATTTCGACCATTCCGATTGGCTACAAGATCAGAAACATTACAGCGCCGACTTTCGCCCGCATAATCTCGAAGGCGATATTTGGTATTTCACACTAAGTAGCGCAAATCGCAGTGTTGATTTCTACATTCGTGATTTTGCAGAATTGCCGCAAAATTTTCACACATTACTAATCGATACCAAATATCAAAGGGAGTATTTGCTAACCAATTCGGAAAAAGTTACCCTGCGGGATATTGGCCCCGGCGAAACCAATCGTTTTGTATTGCTGATTGGTACTGAGGAATTTATCAACAACCGGGCTGCCGGTGTTGAGTTGATGGAGGTTGCCGAATATCGCTTGCTGCCCAACTATCCGAACCCATTTAACCCGGAAACGTTTATTCGCTACCAGGTTCCGGCTGCCGGTGACGTATCCCTAAAAATTTACAACATCTTAGGCCAGGAAATTGCTACACTTGTGGACGGGATTAAAGAAGCCGGATTTTACGAAATTCGTTGGGATGGCAAAACACAGAACGGAACGGAAGCTGCCAGCGGCGTTTATGTTTTCACCTTAAAAGCGAATAATTTTACACAGTCGCTTAAGATGATTAAATTGAAGTAGTAGGTCGTCAAGTTTATCATGGCAAGTTGAAAATAGGAGTGCAAAATTTATTTTGTACTCCTTACAACCTGTAGCCGTGATTTTCAAATTTCAATCGTCCATACGGGCTATCGAATAGTTCCTCGCCAATTTTTCAAATTGTTGGGAATCGACAACCCTGTAATGCGGATGATATAGTTGCCGGTATTGCTCACTATGATGGATTACCACTTTTCCGCTTGCTAACATTTCCGTCAAAAACTGTTTATTCGCTTCAAAATTGGCGACGTGCGGTGCGATGTTTTCGATAATATCTTGAATGGCATTCCATTCCTTTTTCCACGCTTCCAGTGTTGGCGCTTCCGCAGAATTTGCGCTTTCCACAAACGCATTAAAATAAACTTCCGGCGGAAGAATGCCATCCTTAACCAGTTTAAGGTTCAGACGAAAATACTTTCCCTCGTATCCAATCCGTTGCCAGAGGAGCGTATCGTATTCGGCGGCGGTTTCCAATTCCGAATTCAAATATTGCATGACAGCATCGCGGTCGTGAATTAAATGCCCGGGGCCAAACCGTCCCTGGAAAAACGATTTATATAAATCGATTAGCGTCATGTTCGGATAAAGCCGCAATTCGCGCTCAACGGCTTTTTGGATATCTTCGTAATGTTCCATCGGCGACTGCTGGTGGCAGGAAGTTAATGGTAACAAAGTTAGCATTAACAATATTACAACGGCTGCTTTCATATTACACCTCCCTTTCGATTTACCCTTTATCCTTTTTCTTCATCCTTTAAATGGGGCGTAGTGCGTGTTACGTGATCTCCATTTCTTACCCAACACGCACTACGAAACACGTTTCTCATAATCAAATATGCTGGCTCAAAATGCGCTCGTACAATTCCTGTTTACCGCTAATTTGCTTCGGCTCGCCGGATTGATGTGCAATATTCTGTAATCCTTCCAGGGTCAACTTTCCTTGTTCAAACACTGCGCCGTCGCCGCTATCAAAAGAAGCGTATCGCTCTTTACGCAGTTTAAGATAATCGGAGTTTTCCAAAATATCCGAGGTGATCAATAATGCGCGGGCAAAAGTATCCATGCCGTTGATGTGCGCGATGAAAAGATCTTCGAGATCAGTTGAATTGCGGCGCGTTTTTGCGTCAAAATTGATACCGCCATCGCTAAATCCACCCGCTTGAACAATCACCAGCAGCGCTTCGATTATTTCGTATAAACTCAGTGGAAACTGATCGGTATCCCAACCATTTTGATAATCGCCGCGATTGGCATCGATGCTGCCGAGTAAACCGCTATCGGCAGCGACTTGCAACTCGTGCTGAAACGTATGGTTTGCCAGCGTCGCGTGATTTACTTCGATGTTGAGTTTGAAATCATCTAACAAATCAAACTCCCGCAAAAAGCCGATGCAGGTTGCGGTGTCAAAATCGTATTGATGTTTCATCGGTTCCATCGGTTTCGGCTCAATCAAAAAAGTGCCGCGAAACCCGTTGCTGCGAGCATAATCGCGAGCCAGGTGGAGGAATCGCGCCAGGTGCTCACGCTCGCGCTTCATATCGGTATTGAGGAGTGACATATACCCTTCCCTTCCTCCCCAAAAAACATAAGCGGAACCGCCGAGGGCGATGGTGGCATCCAGGGCATTTTTTACCTGGCTGGCAGCATAAGCAACCACCGCAAAATCGGGATTGGTTGCTGCGCCGTTCATATACCGCGGGTGGGAAAATAGGTTTGCCGTTCCCCATAGCAATTTTACACCGGATGCTGCTTGTTTTTCCTTCGCATATTCGACGACAGTTTGCAGCCGTTTTTCCGACTCCGCCAGCGTGGCGGCCTCTTCTACCATATCATAATCGTGAAAACAATAAAATGGTACGCCAAGCTTGGTAATGAATTCGAAGGCGGCATCCACTTTATCCTTTGCACGTTGAACCGGATCGGTGCTTTTCAGCCAGGGAAATATTTTTGTCGGCGCGCCAAAGGGATCGCCGCCATCATTACCAAAGCTGTGCCAATAGGCAACCGCAAATCGCAAATGCGTTTTCATGGTTTTTCCAAGTACCTTGCGGTTTTCATCATAAAATCGAAATGCCAAAGGATTTCGGGAATCGGAGCCTTCAAATTTTATTTTCTCGATGTTCGGAAAATATTCTTTTTTACCGGTAACATCATTTGGCATAATCTAACTCCTTATTTAACCTGGTCAGCCAGCTAACATACGCATTTTGATATGCATCCCGGTTCGCAGACTGCGGTTCGACTGTTTTTTGCAATTTCAAACCCGCAAATGCATCTGCGGTGGAGGAATACAATCCGGCCCCAATTGCCGCGCCCCTGGCTGCTCCCTGGGAACCATCGGAATTATATAACTCGATAGTTACCCCGGAAATATCTGCCAGTGCCTGGCGAAATAGCGGGCTTAGAAACATATTTGCCAATCCTGCCCGAATAACAGATGGCTGAATATCAAGCTCGGCCATTATATCCATTCCGTATTTGAAGGAAAATGCGATGCCTTCTTGAATCGCCCTGAGCAAATGGGCGTCATTGTGAATATTAAAATTTAGGTTGGAAAAATGCGCGCGAATGTCCTTATTGCCGAACATTCGCTCCGCCCCGTTTCCGAAGGGCAAAACAAGTAAACCATCGGAGCCGATAGCGGTAGTGGCTGCAAGATCATTCATTTCCTGGTAGGAAAACCCATGCCTGCTTAACAGTTTATTGATCCAGCTATTGGCAATACCGGTGCCGTTGATACACAATAAAATTCCTAGCCGGTTTTTCATTTGGGAGTGATTTACATGGGCAAAGGTATTAACGCGCGAAGCCGGATCGAATTTTATTACGTCACTAACGCCGTATACCACACCGGAGGTCCCGGCAGTTGCTGCAATTTCGCCCGGTTCCAGTACATTTACCGAGAGGGCATTATTGGGTTGATCCCCTGCGCGATAACTGATTTTAGTGCCGGCAGCCAACCCCAATTCTTGCGCAGCAGAAGCGGTTAATATCCCTTGTTCACCGAATACCGGAACAACATTGGGGATGAATTCCGGCGAAATCTCATAATGTGTTAATAAAAAGTTCGCAATTTGCCCGGTTTTAAAATTCCATAAGATCCCCTCGGATAAACCGGCAGTTGTCGTATTTATTGCGCCCGACAGCTTCATAGCGATATAATCACCGGGCAGCATCATTTTATGGATTTGAGCGAAAATACCCGGTTCATTTTCCTTTACCCAGCGTAGTTTAGAGGCAGTAAAATTTCCCGGGGAATTCAACAAATGAGAAAGGCATTTTTCGCGGCCCAGGCTATCGAAGGCACTTTTGCCGATTTCCACTGCGCGGCTATCACACCAGATAATTGAAGGCCGGAGAACGTTCTGATGTTTATCGACAACAACCAGCCCGTGCATTTGGTAAGCAATCCCAATCGCTTTAATATCAGCCGGTTTGATTACGGAAGACGCTAACAATTTTTTGGTAACAATTTTTACACACTCCCACCAGGATTCCGGCGGTTGTTCCGCCCATCCGGGCGCTGTTGATGTTATCGGAAGCTCTTCATCCGGGTACCCCGCCCAAGCAATACAAGCACCGGACTCCACCTCAAGCAACGAGGCTTTGGCGGAAGAACTGCCAATATCGTATCCGATTGTGTACATGGCTCTACTCGATACTCGATACTCGATACTCGATACTCGATACTCGATACTCGATACTC
>CAXHHS010000485.1:0-5830 GCA_964015645.1 uncultured bacterium | reverse complement strand
GGACTTTGGTCGATGCAGTAAATTTTTTCCGGCGCAACGGTTTTCGCAATACCCTGCGTGGTAAAGCCGGTTCCGGAGCCAACATCAATCGTAAGCAAATCCGCTTTATCGAATTTTGCCAGGGTTAGCGATTCGCCGCGCATTCGCTTTGTCCAAAAAAATGGGTTAACGTAATCATCATAAAAAATGGAGAGAAAACGATAAAACCAGTAGGCCTCTTTCTTGTGCTGAACGTTGCGCATGAGATAAAGTTAGGGATTTAAATTTAGAAAGCAAATCGTTCAACATTTTGGTATTAACGTCACATAAATTTAAGTAAATAATTGCCTCGATTTTTATTTCGAATAAATTTACCTTTGTTTTCAACTGAACCTGTGGTAAAACAAGAATTATCGGCTTCAAATCGATATCATTCAAAAAGGAACCACCATGAAAATCAAATCTTATGCTCTCGGTAAATGGGTAGAAGGCCGCGGCGATTTTCGCGCTGTTTACAATGCCGTTACCGGGGAAAAAATCGGCGATGTCAGCAGCAGCGGCCTGGATTTTAAAGCGATGCTGAACTATGGCCGTACGGTTGGCGGGCCAGTGCTGCACAAAATGACCTTTCACGAGCGCGGGCGAATGCTGAAACGCCTGGCGATGTATTTAAACGAACGCCGCAAGGAATTTTATCCTATATCGGCAAAAACCGGCGCCACGAAAAGTGATCACTGGATCGATATCGACGGCGGCATCGGAACGCTGTTTGTATTTGCCAGCAAAGGCCGCCGGGAACTGCCCGATGAACCGTTTTATGTAGACGGCAACATGGAAATGCTCTCCCGCAATGGAACCTTTGTGGGACGCCATATTTGTGTACCGCTGGAAGGAACTGCCATTCACATCAACGCTTTTAACTTTCCCTGCTGGGGGATGCTGGAAAAAGTAGCTCCAACCCTGTTAGCAGGAATGCCGGCGATTGTGAAACCGGCGACGGCAACCTGCTATTTAACCGAAGCAGTCGTCAAAGCGATCATCGACTCCGGAATCCTGCCGGAAGGCGCTTTGCAACTGATTTGCGGCAGCACCGGGGATTTGCTGGAGCACGTTGATTGCCAGGATGTCGTCACACTCACCGGCTCCGCTTCCACCGGCAAAAAGCTGCGCCAGCTTCCTTCTATTGTCGATAATTCCGTACGTTTCAATATGGAAGCTGATTCACTAAATTGCTCCATTTTAGGCCCGGATGCCAATCCTAAAACTGCGGAATTCGAACTGTTCATCAAAGAAGTTGCCAAAGAAATGACCGTTAAAGCGGGACAAAAATGCACCGCCATCCGCCGAACGATTGTGCCGAATAATATGATTTCCGAGGTGATGGAAGCGCTGAAAAAACGCCTCGATTCCATCAAATTAGGCGATCCGGCAGTAGAAGGCGTGCGCATGGGGCCGTTAGTTAGCCGCGGGCAGGTAGCGGAAGTTAAAGATACCGTGCTGAAATTAAAGGATGACGCCGAAATCGTCTACGGCGATCTCGATAATTTTGACATCCTCGGCGGCAACCGTGAGAAAGGGTCATTTTTCCCCTCGACGTTGCTTTACTGCGATAATCCCTTCAAAAACACCGCCCCGCATAATCTGGAGCCGTTTGGCCCGGTCAACACCATCATGCCTTACAAAACAGTGGACGAGGCCATCGAGCTTGCCAAAATGGGCAAAGGCAGCCTGGTTGGTTCGCTGTTTACGGCAGATGATGCTGTTGCCCGCGAGATCGTTTTGGGCACTTCCGCTTATCACGGCAGGATTATGATGGTGAATGAATTTAGCGCTAAAGAATCCACCGGTCACGGATCGCCCTTACCGCATATGGTGCACGGCGGGCCGGGGCGAGCCGGCGGAGGGGAAGAACTCGGCGGCATCCGCAGTGTGCTGCACTATATGCAACGCACCGCCCTGCAAGGTGCTCCCACTACCCTCACCCGCATCACCAACGAGTGGATGAAAGGTGCAGCGCAGCCGGAAAGTAAAGTGCATCCTTTCAAACTGTCTTTCGAAGAAATTCAAATCGGCGATACGCTCACTACCCATCGCCGTACCATCACAGAGAGCGATATTACCAATTTTGCCGGTATCAGCGGCGATTATTTTTATGCCCACACCGATGAAATTGCCGCCAGCAAACACCACATCTTCAAAAAACGCGTGGCGCATGGCTATTTTGTAATTGCCGCCGCTGCCGGATTATTTGTCTGGCCCGGAGAAGGCCCGGTACTGGCCAATTACGGAATGGAAAACCTCCGCTTTATCGAACCGGTTTACATCGGCGACACCATTCACCTAAAACTGACCTGCAAACAAAAAACCGCCAAGGAACCGCGCGAAGACGAACCGCTAAACGGCGTGGTAGAATGGGCGGTGGAGATTTTTAACCAGGATGATGTGGTTGTGGCTACCTATTCTATTTTGACGTTGGTGGCGTGTAAAACGCAGTGGACTTAAGAAACAGTAGACGGAAGGTAATGATAGGAGTTTTTCTCAGGAGTGTCAAACTTCAGTTTGACAGTGGGCAAGCTAAAACACTCCTATCTTTCCCTTCAAAAAAAGGAGCAGCGCTGACAGCGGTCAAGCTAAAGCTTGACACTCCTGTTTATCTCGTCAAAAAAAGGAGCTATTAATGGCCGAAAACGGGCATGTAACTATCGACATTCAAAACGGAATCGCAACCATCACCTTTTTCCATCCGAAAAAAAATTCGCTTCCGGGAAATCTGCTGGCCGAATTAGCACGAGGTGTAGAATCTCTGGGGGCAAATGACAATGCTAAAGTCATTGTACTGCAAAGCGAAGGTGAAGGCCCCTTTTGCGCCGGAGCCTCTTTCGATGAACTGCTGGCAATTGAAAATTTCGAACAGGGCAAAACGTTTTTTATGGGATTCGCCCGCTTAATTTTAGCGATGAAACAGTGTCCCAAGTTTGTTATTGCCCGCATCCAGGGCAAAGCGGTTGGCGGCGGCGTTGGTGTGGCTTCTGCAGCGGATTACACCCTGGCAACCGATCGCGCCGCCATCAAACTCAGCGAGTTAGCATTGGGAATCGGGCCTTTTGTGGTCGGCCCGGCAGTGGAGCGAAAAATCGGCAATGGCCCCTTTGGCGCCCTTTCCATCGATACCGGTTGGCGAGATGCTGCCTGGGCAAAAACACACGGTTTATACGCTGATGTTTTTGACAGCATCGAAAAACTGGATACCGCCGTTGCCGCCCTGGCCCAAAAACTCGCCCAAAGCAGCCCGGAGGCAATGGCAAAGCTGAAAGCCACTTTTTGGAAAGGCACCGAACATTGGGATGAATTGTTAGAATCCCGCGCAGAAATGAGTGGGAAATTAGTGCTATCCGAATTTACCAGTCAGGCGATTGCGGCGTTTAAAGGAAAATGAAAAATGATAAAACCCCACGGCAGTTGGAAATCCCCCATTACATCCGATTTGATCGCCTCGTCCAGCGTGCGCCTGGGCGATATTTGTATTGATGGTGATGATATTTATTGGGTCGAAAGCCGCCCCGATCAAAATGGGCGAAACACGATCAAAAAACACGCTCTTGACGGAACGCAAATTGAAATGATCCCATCCCCTTTTAGTGTGCGTACCCGCGTTCACGAATATGGCGGCGGGGCGTTTACAGCACATAATGGCGTCATCTATTTTTCTCATATTGGTGATAATCAACTTTATATGACGGCTTCCGGTAATCCACCACGGCAATTGACGGCTGAAGAAAATATACGATTCGCGGATTTGGTAGTCGATTCCCAACGAAACCGCTTGTTGGCAGTCCGGGAACACCATCAGCCCGGTAAAAAAGAGCCGGAAAATACCATTGCTGCTATCCGGTTCGATAGCGATGAGAAAACAGAAACGCTGGTATCCGGTGCGGATTTTTATTCCAATCCACGTTTGAGCCTGGATGGTAAGACGATGTCCTGGCTTTGCTGGCATCATCCCAATATGCCCTGGGATGGCACGGAGCTATGGATAACTGAAGTACGCGATGACGGTTCATTAGGTGAAAGCGAACGCATTGCCGGTGGTAAATTCGAATCTATTTTTCAACCGCAATGGTCGCCGGATGGAATTCTTTATTTTATTTCCGACCGCAATGGGTGGTGGAATCTTTACCGCTATATTGATGGGGGCATCGAGCCGGTAATCGAAATGGAAGCCGAATTTGGCCTGCCGCAGTGGGTATTTGGGATGTCTACTTATGCTATCGCCTCCGGCGAGCAAATTATTTGCACTTTTACTCATAATGGAGTGTGGCATTTGATCAGCATCGACACCAAAGCAAAATCGCTGCAAATGTTAGAGACGCCCTATTCTTACTTAACCCAAATTCGCGTCTCGCAAACCAAAACGGTGTTTGACGCTGCTTCGCCATTCGAGCCATCATCTATTGTTGAATTGGATTTGCAGTCGCAGAAAACAACCGTACTTCGCCGCTCCACGAAAGATGAAATTGATCGTGGCTATATTTCCGAAGCGGAATCTATCACGTTTACCAGTGTTGGGGAAAAAGTTGCTTACGGATTTTTTTATCCCCCCCAAAATCAAGATTTTAGCGCTCCCAAAGGCGAACTGCCGCCGCTGATCGTTATTTGTCACGGCGGGCCAACAGCAGCTTCGAACAATGGTTTGCGCTTAAAGACCCAATTTTGGACCAGCCGTGGTTTTGCGGTGCTCGATGTGAATTATCGTGGCAGCACCGGTTATGGCCGCGCCTTTCGCGAAGAATTGAATGGTCAATGGGGAATAGCGGATTTGCAGGATTGTGTGTATGGCGCAAAATACCTGGCGGAAAAAGAACTCGTCGATGAAGATCGTCTCATTATTACCGGGGGCAGTGCCGGTGGATTTACGGTTTTAGCCGCACTCACGTTTTACGATGTCTTTAAAGCCGGCGCCAGCTACTACGGCATCAGCGATTTGGAAACATTGGCAACCGATACCCATAAGTTTGAAGCGCGTTACCTCGACCGGTTGGTTGCGCCGTACCCGGTCAATAAAGAGCCATACCGCGAACGCTCGCCGATTCATTTTACGGATCGCCTTTCTACACCGGTAATTTTTTTCCAGGGAGCGGAAGACAAAGTGGTGTTGCCTAATCAATCGGAGAAAATGGTAAATACTTTGCGAGAAAAAGGTGTGCCGGTATCTTATGTCTTATTTGAAGAAGAAGGACACGGTTTTCGCAAGGCGGAAAATATCAAAACCGCATTGGAAAGTGAATTGTATTTTTATAGCCGGATTTTTGGGTTTGAGGTTGCTGATGAAATTAAACCTATAGAAATAGAGAATCTTTGATTTTTTGAACTGCTAACAAAGCAGGTTGTATGAATAGTTTTTTAATAAACATCACAAATAATCTTCAAACATTCTTCAACTCTTTTCATTATTTTCTCATCAACCCTTGCAATCTTTTTTATTAACTGGTCATTGTTTTGTTTATATAAACGCCGGTTATCGATAGCTCGAATTTGATCCACCATTAAATCGGAGTCAACTTTAAAACCTTTGCTCGTTGCCGGAATTCGTATCCGTAAAGGTTCTGCATCGCTTTGTATTTTTGTGGTTACTGGAATGATAATGGTGGAAGGATGTCCAATTTGGTTGAGAAAGTTTGTCTGTATAACTAAAACCGGTCGTGTTTTGCCTGGCTCGGTTCCTCGTCTCGGGTTTAAGTCAGCTAAATAAAACCATCCTCGTTCGATCAACATTTTGAATTTTAATCCTGTATTTGATCAAAACTTTCAAATTCCTGTCTCTTATACACATCTGACGCTGCCGACGAGCTTC
>CAXHHS010000484.1:0-5831 GCA_964015645.1 uncultured bacterium | reverse complement strand
GCCGGCCCCGTTTGGCATAAAATAATCCAAAAAGCCTGACTCGGTTATTTTCATCCAGTAATGCGGGCAAAAATGTTTGGGAACAGGAATAACGCTGCATACAGCATCATTATCGCCTAATAATTCAACCGCTTTTTGAATATGCCCAGGTTTGCGAAGCGGAGAGGTTGGTTGCAGAATCATCAACGCCTCTACTGTGTAGCCTTTTTCTTGAAGTGTCATCAAGGCGTGAAGCGCAACATCGATCATAGGGCTTTCATCGCTGGCAATTTTTGCCGGGCGCAGGAAGGGTGTTTCCAATCCAATTGAGCAGGCGTGATCGGCAATTTCGGCGTCATCCGTGGAAAGAATAATACGGTCTAACACCCCGGAGGCAACTGCGCTTTCGAAGGTCCGTTGTATCAACGACTTTCCGGCAAGCGGTTTGATATTCTTTCCCGGAATACCTTTTGAGCCGCCTCGCGCAGGGATTAAGCCTAAAATCTTTTTACGCCCTTTATCCATCACCCTTTATCCTTTTTCCAGGATGCGGTGCATTTTGCACCCACCGAATTTCACGAAAAAAGTGTTTTATATATTCCGCAGACGGTAAGTATTCGGGATTATTTTTAAACGGTTTACAAATATAGGCCACCAAATGATGATCGGCACTATAGGCTTTACGGATTGCTTTAAAACCAGCGCAGGCTAAATAGACTTCAAAGGTTTCTTCGGTTAGATAATAGGGATGATCAATTTTTGTTGCTGCTTCAGTAGACCAATTCTTCAAATAAGCTGCGCGGAAATCAACAATATCAATCACGAACAGTCCATTGGGAGATAAAAACGAGCGCAGCTTTTTTAGCGTCGCCATAACATCCAACAAGTGATCGACGGTTTGAAACATGCCGATGAGGGCAAATTTGCGATCACCGGGTTCCCAATCCTCGGCAAAGGCCGTAATCGTTTCGATCCCTAACGATTCGGCTTCAGCAATCTCATCAGCAGCGGGATCGAGCACTGTGGCATTTAAATCGAATTCTCGGGTAAAATGCGCTGCCACAATTCCGGTTGAACCGCCGACATCCAAAAACGACTGATCACGTTTATTTGCCAAATAAGGCGCAATAAACGCTGCGATCTCTCGTGCATAATCCTGTTGCTCAAGCTGAATCGTTTTTGCATCGATTCGCCGCCCGTGAAAGGCGCTAACCAGGGGACGATAAACGCCGTTGTAAAAATCCTGGTAAGCCGCAGCAGTCATTCGCGGATTTAACATCACTAAACCGCAACGCCCGCAGGCTGTTGTTTGCGCCGAAAAGCCATAACGGTCGCGATGGGTAATGATTGTCCATTGATCGGCGCCGCAAAGGTTGCAGTCACGAATATCTTCTTTCGGTTGTAAGTCATAGTCATAGTTTAGCGCAGCAATTCTTTCTGCTCGCGAGAAATCCGGGTTTTCGTAAATTTTCATTGTAGCGATAATTTGTTTAGTACCATTTGAGTCCAACGACAAGGCGAAGCATTCGCAGCCATTGGAAAATCAGTCGTATCCAGGCGCTGCAATTCAAAAGCGTTTTGTGGCGTTAATTCCGCCAGGCCGGATTTTACCGTCAACCCTAGTTGGCAATGGTTCTGTTTTAGGATGTTTATTAGCGAATCGTCATAAGCGCTATGGGGATAGCACATTACCCAGTTTCCAGTATCAATCCCCAGCGATTGTAAGAAATTAACTGTTTGGCAAATTTCCTGTGTTTGCTCATCCGGCGGCAATTTGTTTAGCCAGCGATGTGTATACCCGTGCCCGCCAATATCCATACCACATTGTGCCATCAGCTTCAATTGATCCGCTGTCATATATAATTCCATTGCAAAGGCTGTTTCATCCTCGGTAACATATTTTGAAAACAGTTTATCTACGATTCTATACCGCAATTGCTCTGGCAATTCTCGTTGAAGTAGGCGTTTCACAAAAATAATTTCACCGGGATCAAAGCGATTGGGATGGGCTAGTTTTGTCAAATAATACTCATTACTTTCTAAATTGTAATGAGTTCGATTGGCATTAAGTTCGGCAAGTATTTCCCGGGTTAACCGGTCAACATCGGAAACCGCTGCCAAAATAAAATGAATTTTATTAACAGCCAGCACCTTGTTTTCCAGAATGCACTGTGCAGTGGGAAAAAAGCAGCCGGGAATCTTTCGCGCTGCCAAAATAGGGAAGACCGTGGTAAAATGCTCGATATACCCATCGTCAAACGTTAGCAGCAGGGCGTTGGAAGGTAATTCTGCTCTCCCATTCACCGCAGCAATGCAGTCTTGAACAGAGACAAATTGATAGTGCCGTTGCAAATAATCCAATTGATTCCTGAATCGGCTGACCAACAGTCCTTTTATTCGAGGATACCGCGTAAAGGGCAGTTCTCGTACAAAATGGTAGGTAATGATTGTGCAGGTTGGCATTATTTTTACGTGAGTCGCTACTCGATCCGATTAGGCCGATCCTGGTCGGTATCGCCTTTGAAAAAAATATAATTTAAATTTTCTCCGGCCTGGTATGCAAAATCCAGGTCGACATTCTTTTGTTTGAAGGGTTCAAAATAGTTCGGAACAATAACAGGGTCTCCGGCTTCTCTTTTCAGAAAACCGGCTGCTGCCAGTATTTCCGGGTTGAGGCCGTAATTATAGAATTCCAGGTATTCGGCATCATAATGTTGCAGCAGTTGTTGAAAAGAGTTTAATGAGCCGGCTAAGGCTTCCGGGTTGCCAAAATAATCGATCAACTTCAGTGCGCGGGCAGATTGGTGCGCGGCCAATCGAACGACCATAACTGCCACAGTAAGCTCTTTATTTTCAATCGCATACATATGATAATTGTAAACCGGGTGGGCGAGATAGCGATTGTAGAAAAACAGCAGCGATTTTACCGGGGCTTGATTTCCCGGTGGAACATAGGTTAGTTTTTTACTGAGTTCCGTGAAGCTTGTTTTGTCGTATCGAACAAATTTTTTTTCCGCTGAAATCGAACTCGGATCAGTATCATACTTGCCGTCAAAGTTTCCAAGCAACTGAAACTCATGTTTTTTTCGGTTGACGAGATAAAAGTGGTTCAACAAACCGATTTTATAATTTAACTGCTTAAACACATGTAACGCGACTGTACTAATACCAAATGCCCCACAGGAACGCGGATTAAGCTGCTCTTTCAAATAGACTTCCAATGCTTTGCCAAGTCCCGGAACTGCTACCTCACTGCGCCGTTTCCAGGTGACCAGCCATAAATCGTTATAGCGAGCCAGGGTGCTGTCATACTGATCGAGGGTGATAAATCCTAGGAAAGCATCCAGGGAATTGGTATGCCTGTTTTTAGCTACCACAAAGTTGTAATACGGTTTCCTTACATCTTTATGCTGCCACTCTAACAAGGCGGAGCAGCGCGTAATAATGTGCTCGCGTTTCCATTCATTCAGCAATTTTTTTAAGGCCGGCAACTCGGTTTTATGGCAAAGATGAATGTCGTAATCGGATAAGTTCATTGAAGAAAGATTGAAAAATTTTTATGTGTTTCGTAATACGCGTTTAAAATTTCACGCATCACGATTTACAGGCATACGCCAGTTTTTTCTCGATTCGTAACGGCACTTTTGCTAATAATGCAGCGATTTGCTCCCCGGCCTGACCGTTGCCGTAGAGTGCATCGGATGGATAAGGGCCATTTTTCATTTGATATTGAATGGCGTCGATAATTTCCTGCCGATCATAAAAAACATCAACAACATTTTTACCGCGCTCCCGCCCGTTTTGCCGCGAGCCGATATTCACTGCCGGAACGCCTAAAAATGCGCATTCGCGAACTCCCACGCTGGAGTTTCCCACAATGCCGCGACTATTATATAACAACTTTAAGAAGTCCAGGGGAGCCATATTTTTAAAAAAGTGGATATTCGCCGGATTCTCCTGCTCGCGGAAAATGCGAATTCGTTTGGAGGTACCGTCGGAACCGGCATCAACATTTGGCCAAAACCAGTATGCCGGGCAATTGATATCTCTTACTGCATAGAGGGTTTCTTCAACATGCTGCATCGAGCGCTCGTATTCGGTGGTAACGGGATGCTGGAGAATTACAATATATCCTTTTCCCTGGTTCATCTCTTGTGCGCCAACACCGGAATACTTTTGGAGTGGATCAAAATCCAGGGAAGGGTTTTTTAGCATTTCTTTTGCCAGGTCAATAGAAGGGCAGCCGGTTGTAAATACAGTGCCGGCATCTTCGCCCATTTGAATAACCCGTTCGGCAGCTTCAAAAGTAGCGGTAAAGTGCAAGTCAGCGAGCTTGGTAACGGCGTGTCGAACTTTTTCATCAATCGAACCGGTTACCTCTCCGCCCTGGATATGGGCAAGCGGGATATTCATGTAAGCAGCAGCAATCGCAGTGGCAATCGTTTCGTAGCGGTCGGCAATTGTTACCACAACATCCGGCTTCAGGTTATCGAAAATCGTCGACAGTTCCATTAAACCCATTCCGGTGGTTTTGGCCATCGTCGCCAGGTTTTCGCCTTCTAATACCATATAAACCCGAGCGGCTATTTCAAATCCATCTTGCTCGATTTGTCGAATTGCGTTTCCGTAGCGATCCAGCAAAGCCGAGGCCGCCACGACCAATTGAAGTTGCAAATCAGGATGTGCCCGAATTGCTTGTAAAACGGTTTTTACCCGGCTATAGCTTGGGCGAGCGGTTATAACAACGCATATTTTTCTTTGCTTCATAGAGGTTCGTTTTTTAACGCTACGAAAGTTACACTCGCTCAACATCATCCCATTGTAGTATTTCATCCGCCGCTACATTTCGCCGAAGGTGCATTCCGATAACGTCAGACAGTTGTTGAGCGGAAATACCGGTTCCGGGTTTCTTCACTGTCAAATGATGAGCTTGCAACACCGTGCCGGCGGGTAACGCCGATCGAGATACCACGCTTTTGTTAAAGGTCGCCCGCAGGGGAGACATTTCACCGGCCAGGGCATCTTTATCTACCGGGTTCTCTTGCATCTTTTCGATGAACCGCACGCCTTGCACTAACTGCGCTAATTCATCGATGGTAATCGAGGCAGGAACATCCGGGCCAAATAGTTTGCGGCTAAAGGTGACGTGGACTTCAAAGATATCGCCGCCGAGTGTCGCCGCGGCTAAGGCGGGAAAAATAACCCCGGAATGGTCAGAAAGGCCGGTAGGACAGTGGTACCGTTCTTTAAAAGCGGAGATTAAATTGAGGCCAACTTTTTCCGGAGGGCAGGGATAAGCAGAAGTACATTGAAGCACGGCAAAAGGCACTTGAAAGGATTTGACAACATTTACCGCTTTATCCAACTCAGTGATTGGACTCATACCACTGGAAAGGATGATGGGAAGTTTTGATTTTCCCATCCGCTCCAATAACGGTAGATTATTTACTTCTCCGGAGGCGACCTTCCAGGCAGCGATGCCAATTTGCTCCAGCAGGTCTACCGCTTCCAAAGAAAAAGGCGAGCTTAAAAAAACCAGCCCACGGTCGCTAGCGTGATTCTTTAACCCCAACCACTGCCCGGCGGTAAATTCCATGCGCTGCCAGTAATCATAACGGGTTTCATCTTGCGGGCTAAACTTTACTCGCCAGGGTTCTGCCGGCGTGGATTCCGCAGCAGCGATATGGGTTTGGAATTTAATCGCATCGGCCCCGGCTTCTGCAACAGCGTCAATGTAGGCATGAGCTGTTCCCAAACTACCGTCGTGTGCCTGGGCAATTTCCGCGATAATAAAATAGGGGCATTTAGCCCCTATTTTTTTTTGATCGATTTGAAATTGATAGGTATTCACA
>CAXHHS010000483.1:0-5850 GCA_964015645.1 uncultured bacterium | reverse complement strand
TATTACGGCTGGAGAAATAGCAGATTAAAATTTGCGAAGGATTGTATTGTCCTCAACAACCGGCGAAGAACTTCACCTCGGAAATTATCTTGAAAATAACCAGGCGACATTGATTGTACTGAACCGGGGCTCCTGGTGACCATTCTGCCGGCAAGAGCTGGTTCAGCTCAAAAAACATATCAAAGATTTTGACAAACAAAATGTAACGATCCTTTCGGTTTTACCGAATTTGGATGAAGCGCAAAAAATGGAGAAAGCGATCAAAGCCGCTTTCAAATTTGCTGCGGATAATAAAGGCGAATTAATGGATTATTTAGGCCTCCGCCATAAAAGCGGCAATCCGGCAGACGGATCGGATATTCCGCAATCAGCGAGCTTTTTATTCAACAACAATGGCGAGGTAATCTGGTCTTATGTTGCAGAAAATTACCGTGTACGGCCAAAACCACAGGAAATTTTAGCAGCAGCCAGACAGTATGTTGATAAACATTGAATGTATCTTTAGACCTTTTGATTATACTTGTATTATAGTCAAAAAACTGATTTGATCGAGTGGAGATTTTAAAGATTCGCTATACAAATCCTTTCAAAAAGGAGATTTACATGATTGAAATCGCAAGATTTAAAACCGCCGGGAAACGCTTAACGAGCTACAGTTGGATTCTCTGGCTCATTTGCCTGCTTCTGGCGAGCTGGTCGAGCGATAACCTGGCTCAAGAAATTGTCGAACTCGGCGATC
This sequence comes from uncultured bacterium, assembly GCA_964015645.1. Classification (GTDB taxonomy): domain Bacteria; phylum Calditrichota; class Calditrichia; order RBG-13-44-9; family J075; genus CAXHHS01. The sequence continues at coordinate 5,111 of CAXHHS010000483.1, read as the reverse complement.
CCTCAGCGAACTGCCAGGAGGATCCCGATTGCATCAATCGACTTCATCCGGCAATTCCGATGGCGAAACGGGCAAAGCCTGGCGCAACGATTATATTCCATACCAAAAACGCCAGCGATTTTAACCTTGATCCCGAAGCGCCACCGGATCCCAGGAAAGGAGATGCCCAGTTCGGCACCGTCCACCCACTCACCGGCCCCGTGTATATTGAGGGCGCAGAGCCAGGCGATGTGCTAAAGGTACGAATTCTCGATATTGCACCAGGTCCCTGGGCCTATACTTTGATTTCATCAATCGGTTTTGTCTCCGACAAGATTGCCGGGCCGCTGCGTATTCTCTGGCGGCTAAACCGCGACTATGCGGTATCCGATGATCTGCCGGGCGTGCGTATTCCCAATCGCAGCTTTCCCGGCGTTGTAACCGTTCTGCCGGGGCCGGAGCAACACGCTAAGATGATGGCGCGAGAAGCGGAGCTTTTAAAGGCCGGCGGTGCTGGCCTGCCGGCAACGTATGTGACACACGCTTCTCCAAAAGAAATCTGTGGCGAGGGCGGCAGTCACGCAGGCGAATGCCTTCGTACGATTCCACCACGTGAACACGGTGGCAACATGGACATCCGCTATTTGCAGGCAGGCGTTTCGATCTATCTGCCATGTTATGTAGAAGGTGGTGGGCTTTCTATCGGAGATTTGCATTACGCACAGGGAGATGGCGAGGTTAGCGGCACAGCGCTCGAAATGGATGCGACGGTGACACTAACGGTTGAATTGATCAAAGATGGCCCGAATTTGGGGCGCGGGCCTCACTACGAAGGGCAATCCACGCTACTCGATATTCCATCCCGGTCGTTCTACGCGACGACGGGTTTTCCCATAAAAGAAAAGGGAGAAGTGCCGCCCGATATGAAATACCTGGAATCGGAGAAAATAGCCGGGCTGGAGAATTTATCCAAGGATATATCATTGGCGGCGCGAAATGCGTTGATGGAGATGATCGACTACATCTCGGAAACCTATGGCTACACGAAAGAACAGGCATATCTCATCGCTTCGGTTGCGGTTGATTTGAGAATCGGCCAGCTTGTGGATGCACCAAACGTGGGAGTCACTGCAATTCTACCGCTTGATATCTTTGAGCAGCGATAAAGTGTGGCTTGGATGCTGCAAGGATAAATAAGGGTGGTTCTTCCAACATTTTTACGAGGATCAAAAAATTAAACCGTGATGCGTGATTCGTGTTAGGTGATTTTCTTTCCGCTAGCGTATTTAACCAAACCTCTTGAGTCGGCGACGAAGTTCCCGTTTCCCCCATTCATCACTGATTAAGAAAATACCTGCTAAACTTCGCTTAAGGCTTGCGTGCAGAAATGCGCCTGTGTATATTGGGCGTTTTTAATAAGCAGCAGCAAGCAGGAGTAAAAGAGATGTTAAAACGAACACATAATTGCGGAGAACTCTCCGCGGAATTCGCTGGCCAGCAAGCCACGGTTTGCGGTTGGGTCGAAAGCTGGCGCGATCATGGGGGATTGTTTTTTATCGACTTACGGGATCGTTACGGTCGCGTGCAGTTGGTTTTCTCGCCGGAGAATAAAGAGGTTTATCAAATCGCCAAAAAAATTCGCTCGGAGTTTGTCATCGCCGTTAAAGGCATGGTCGAAAAACGGCCGCCGGAAGCAATAAATCCCAATATTCTCACTGGCGAAATCGAAGTTCTAGCCGCAGAAATTGAAGTCTTAAATTCCAGCGAAACCACCCCATTTGAGATCAAAGATTATATCGATGTTTCCGAAGATATTCGTTTGAAATATCGTTATCTCGACCTTCGCCGGCCAAAGCCGCAGCAAGCCATCATTCTTCGCCATCGCATTGCGCAGGCAACACGGGAATTTTTTAACGGGGAAGGGTTTGTCGAAATCGAAACCCCCTTCCTTACCAAAAGCACCCCGGAAGGTGCGCGCGACTTTTTGGTACCGGCGCGATTTCAGCCAGGAAAATTTTACGCCTTGCCGCAGTCGCCGCAAACTTATAAGCAAATTTTAATGATCTCCGGGTTTGATAAATACTTCCAAATTGTACGCTGTTTTCGTGATGAAGCCTTGCGTAAAGACCGCCAGTTGGAATTTACCCAAATCGATGTCGAAATGTCTTTCGTGGAAGAAAATGACGTTATGGGCGTCATGGAAAGATTTATGAAATCGCTATTCAAAGAAATTCTGGATGTCAATTTGGAAACGCCCTTCTCGCGTCTCTCCTACCGGGAATCGATGGATCGATTCGGCAGCGACAAACCGGATACCCGTTTCGGGCTGGAATTGAACACCATCACGGATATATTTCAGAATTCGGAGTTTAAAGTGTTTCGCGGTATCGCGCAAGAAAACGGTTACATCGGTGCCCTGGCCGTGCCGGAAGCCGCTGCCTTTAGCCGCAAACAAATCGATGATTTGATTACATGGAGTAAATCCGTCGGTGCCAACGGCCTGGCGTATTTGAAATATAATTCCAACGCTTTTGACGGCGGCATCAGCAAATTTCTGAGTGATAGCGAGAAACAGGCCTTAATCGAAACCATGAGACTGTCATCCGATGCGCTAATCCTGGTTATCGCCGATAAAAATAAAAATACCGCCCAAACGCTCCTGGGATTTTTGCGAAATAAGCTGGCGGAAGATTTGGAGTTCATCGATACGAGCGCTCATCATTTGCATTGGACCATAGATTTTCCCCTGTTAGAATTCAGCGAGGAAGAAGATCGGTACGTTGCGCGACATCATCCGTTCACCTCACCACGCCCGGAAGATCTGGGCCTATTAGATTCCCAACCGGAAAATGTAATTGCCAGGGCTTACGATTTGATTTATAACGGCAACGAAATCGCCGGCGGCAGCATTCGTATTCACAACAGCGATATGCAGTCGAAAGTATTTTCTTCTCTTGGGCTTTCCGATGAGGAAGCGGAATTAAAATTCGGATTTTTATTAGAGGCGTTAAAATATGGTGCTCCCCCACACGGTGGCATTGCTTTTGGATTTGATCGCCTGGTAATGCTGCTGGCAAATATGCCCTCAATTCGCGATGTAATCGCCTTTCCCAAGACTGCCAGCGCAGTTGGTTTGATGGAGCAAACGCCTTCTACGGTAGCAGAAAATCAATTAAGAGAATTGAAGATAAGCACAATAAAATAATTAATTTAGGTTTTTACATTTTAAAACCTTGACAAAAATTTTTAATTTTAGTAATTTCTGCAAAAATTAACCTAATTAGAGGAGGCATTTTTTTATGGAAAATGTTAAAAAACTGGTAGTTGCGATTGCTGTTAGTGGTGCTTTGCTTCTTTCCTTTAGCTGCACAAAGCATCCCAACGATGATCAAATTCGAGTGATGGAAGAGACGCGACAAGCAGCGCTTGATGCCGAAAAGAAAATCCAGGAACTTGAAAGCCAGAAACAGCAACTGCAAAGTCAGCTTGCCGGCGAACAAAAAAAGGCAGATGATTGCGAGAAAGACAAAGCCGATACCCAGGCACGAGTTGCAAATTGGGGCAATTAATTCAGGCAAGCGACAAACATAGGAGGCTATATAATGAAGAATATTAGTACTATTTTACTTATCGGCGTTACCCTTTTTGCATTCACTTTTGGTGCCTTTGCACAGAATTTTAGCTATGATTACAAAGAAATGAAAATGGATGAATACCAGGCTGAACTGGCAAAATGGCAACAAAGAGAAGCCGATGCCAAAGCGAAAATCGCTGCTTTGGAGGCAGATAATACCAAACTGAACGATGATATTAGTGTTGCAAAAAATAATTACGGCACCTGTTGGAATGATATTTACACAATGCTGGATACCGATGAAGCCGGATATAATGATTTTACCCAACAGTGCAAAGCGTTAGAGAATGATTTGACTGGTTTTGTGGCATTATCCCCGGAAGATATTTACAGCCGGCAGGCAGAATTGGAGGAATACAAAAACCGTCTGGCTGAACTTCGTAAAGACAAACGCAGCCTCGGCCCCGATCCGTTCCGTATTTTAACCAATTGTGAAAACCTGATTCAGCAAGCGGAAGAAAAAGGCAAACCCGCTGCTGCCGGTAAATACGAAGTTGTTCGAGGCGACTATTTATGGAAAATTGCCAGTATGGGCGAAATTTATGGCGACGCTTACGCCTGGTATCGAATTTACACTTCCAACCGTGGTCAAATCAATGATCCAGATTTGATTTACCCCAAACAAGTATTCGATATTCCGAGAATCGCTGGCCCCGGTCAGCATTGGGTAACAGCCGGTGAAGATTTAACGATGATCTCTAAAAGTCATGGTAACGCATTTAACTGGCAAAGAATTTATGAAGCGAATAAAGAAGTTATCGGTGAAGATCCCAATATGATCTACCCGCATACGGTACTAACGTTGCCGCAATAAAAATTGGTAAAATAAAAATTTGTATAAAAAGGCTCTTGGCTTTGACTAAGAGCCTTTTTATTTTTAGAGGATATGAAAAAAAACGACCAGACTTTAGAATCGATTTTTACAGTTGATAAAATGAACCCGATGGTGATGTATGGAGTTGGGGATCAAAATTTAAAAATCGTTGAAAAGCATTTCAACGTTCAACTCATCGCGAGGGGAAACCAATTAAAAATTCGCGGGAAAAAAGAAGATATCGAACAGGTAGAACATGTTTTTAGCGAAATGGTTTTTATCGCCAATAAAAACAACCAGCTTTCTGCCGGGGATGTCGAAACAATTGTCCACGTTGTGAAAGCGGATTTTTCGAATAACAATGTTTCTACCGGTGAAAATTCAGCTTCGGTAGAAGACCTCGACGATGTTATTCTTTTTACGAAAACCGGCTACATCAAAGCGCGTACCCGGGGCCAGCAAGAAGTCTCTGCCGCCATCAAAAAGGATGATCTGGTGATAGTAATTGGCCCGGCAGGTACTGGTAAAACCTACATGGCCGTCGCTTTCGCCGTTGCGGCGTTAAAGGAACGGCGAGTCAAAAAAATTATTCTCGCCCGGCCAGCAGTAGAAGCAGGAGAGAGTTTAGGATACTTGCCCGGCGATTATAAAGAAAAGATCGACCCCTATCTGCGTCCGCTATAC
>CAXHHS010000482.1:0-5851 GCA_964015645.1 uncultured bacterium | reverse complement strand
GCAATTTCTCCGCAGCGATAATTTATGCGCTCTTCATGGGCATCCCAATTGCTCATTCAGATTACCAAAATTCCGCCTTCATTTAGATGAACGAAAACCGATCTCAGCGTTCGTTCATGGAGATCCCGTTCCAGCACATGGGCAAATTCGCCGTAGGGCATTAGCGCCAGGGCAAATTTTTGCCCGGGAATATTCAGCTCGCTCATATCCATTTGCTGAATTTCGATACGATTTTGAACCGCCTGCGGGTATTCCGCAATTTTCGCTGTGGCGATTTTTAGCATATTTTCAGACAGGTCAACCCCCAAAATCTCGTGACCGGCCTCTGCCAATGCCAGGGTAACCCGGCCAGTACCACAGCCGATGTCCAGTATCGGAGCGCCGGCTCTTTCGGCACATTCCAGGTACAGTGAGAGGTCGTCGCCCTTATCACCATGGGTTAATTCGTAAATTTCGGCAAAATCTGCAAATGGGTCAGTCATGGGTTGATTCGCTGGTTTTTTCGACATTCTACACTCCTGATAAAAATTTTTGCTTTTTATGTGACCGGAATTTACTTTCTTTGCAACCAAAATTGCAAATTTACAAAAAGAATCAAACTTTGCATTGCAAAGTAGTTTGCATTGCATTATATTGACTGCGCAACAAAAGGAGATATTGATGATCGCCAACCATATTCACCACGCCCTGGAACAAGTTCGGGATTTGCAACAAAAAATTTTGGAAAAGCAGCGCTTTAAAGGATATTCCGGGCGAGCAAGAGCGCTTTGTGGTGTTGCAGCGCTAATTGCCGCTTTTGTAATGGGTTCCCCGTTTTTTGATCCACCCGCAGGATATGTTAACCGCACCTATGCACTCGGCTGGGGATTTGTAGCGTTGTTTGGTGTAATGATCAATTTTGGCGCTCTCATTCACTGGTTTATGTTCGACCCTACCGTCAAACGCGACATTCGCCGTCTAAAACCGACCCTGGATGCACTGCCAGCAATTATCGTCGGTGCCGTATTGACGATTATCTTTTTACACAACAATCTCCATCATTATTTATTTGGCACCTGGATGTGTTTGTTCGGATTGTCAAATCTCGCCTCCCGCCATGTGCTCCCCCAACGAATCTGGATGGTCGGCGCGTATTATATTCTGTGCGGAACTATCTGTTTATTGTACTCTCCCAATATTGCTTTTTCCAATCCCTGGCCGATGGGAATTGTCTTTTTCATTGGAGAATGGGCCGGTGGCATCATTTTACACTTTGGCGATACTCGCCATCTAACGATTAGTGATTTTTTAAGCATATTTAACATAAAGGAGACCAAACATGCTCAGTAAATCCGAAAACCCTTACAACGGATTAAAGCGAATTTTTCATGAGCCGAACCGGCTGGCGATTTTATCTGCCCTGTGCAGTGCCGCCAATGGTATTTCGTTTAAGGAACTAAAAGAAGAATGCGGGCTTACCGATGGTAATTTAAGCCGGCATTTAAAAGCGCTGGAGGAGGCAACGGTAATTGTGATCGAAAAAACCTTTGTCGGCGCTAAACCGCGAACCAAAGTGTTATTAACCGACAAAGGCCGCGATAGCTTTATCGAATATCTGCAAGCATTGGAAGAAGTGCTGGTAAAAGCAGCCGATGCGGTCTCCTCCGGCGAAGAAGGAATTTCGCTGCCTTTAGCACATATAAAACCGGTGCGTGCCTGATGCGTATCAAAATCAAAAAGAAAATCAAATTGAAGACATTAAAAAATAAAATCGCAACCGGCATCTTGAGTTAAAAATTTTTTGAGCTTAAACTTTGTGTCGCAAAGCGCTTTGTGCTTTTGTCAAACGGCTAAGTTTTCATCGAAAATAGAAGAGTGAGTAATGGTTAAACAAATTATTACCATTGGATTTATGCTTTTTGTAGCCTTGTTCCAAAGCTATGAGTCAATTCCGGCAGAATTGCCTGCCGAAAACTCATTTAAATTCAATTAAATTGTATTTTTTACAAAATGTAGCCTTTAAAAATTATAATTATTTTTTTCAACTTCCAATATGTGAGTTTTTTAATTGTAAAATTAGTGTATTTCGTTAATTAATTGATTTTTTAACTAATGTAACCGAAATTTGTCGATTTACGAAGAGAGGCTGGAAAATGATCAGTTTGTTAGAGCGAACCCCGACGAAGAAAAATGAACTGGAAAGTTTATTAGATGAAGGATATGAATTACCGCAGCATGTAGCAATCATTATGGATGGCAATGGAAGATGGGCGAAGCGACGCTCACTACCGCGCACAGCCGGCCACCGCGAAGGCGTAAAATCAGTTCGCGCTATTGTGGAATCCGCAGGAAAATTAAAAATCGGTTTTTTGACATTGTATACCTTTTCGAAAGAAAATTGGCGACGCCCGGTAGCGGAAGTCTCCATGCTAATGCGTTTGCTGGTTTCCTCATTAAAAAAAGAAATAAACGAACTGATTGATAAAAACGTTCGTTTACACACGCTTGGCGATTTAAATGACTTGCCGCCCTTCGCCAAAGATGAATTGTTGGAAGCGGAAGAGCGCACTAAAAAGAATACCGGCTTAAACCTTAATTTGGCATTGAGTTACGGAGGGCGGTCGGAGATTGTATCTGCCGTAAAAAACATCGTTCGCCGGGTGATGGATGGCCAAATATACGTTGAAGATATCGATAATGAAATCTTTGCAAATTCCCTTTATACCAAAGACATTCCCGATCCGGATTTGCTAATCCGCACCAGCGGCGAGCAGCGAATCAGTAACTTCTTGCTGTGGCAATTAGCGTATTCCGAATTGTATATGACCCATACTAACTGGCCGGATTTTCGCGAAGAAGAATTTTGTGAGGCGCTTCTCAGCTATATGCGTCGTGAACGGCGGTACGGCAGGGTTAGCGAACAACTGTAAAAATGACCGGGTATCAAAAAACCACTGATTTTCTATTTAACTTACAACGTATTAGTGCCAAATTAGGGTTGGATAATATTCTAACCCTATTGGAAGCAGTTGGAAATCCTCAACATAAATGGCCTGCGATTCATATTGCCGGTACCAATGGCAAAGGCTCCACCGCCGCTATTTTAGAATCCATTCTTTTGAAATCCGGCTACCGTGTTGGGTTGTACACGTCCCCACACCTCATCGATTTTACGGAGAGAATTCGTGTTAACCATACCCCGATTTCCAAACAAGATGTCATTGATTTCACCAACCGTATTCGCCCTTTAATAAAAACGATTGAACCATCGTTTTTTGAAGTTACCACCGCAATGGCCTTTTGGTATTTTGCAAAGCAACAGGTTGATATTACCATTGTAGAAACCGGTATGGGCGGCCGTCTAGATTCTACAAATGTTGTGAATTCATTGATTTCGGTTATTACCCCAATTGCTTTTGATCATCAAAATTATTTAGGGGATACCATAGAACATATTGCAATGGAAAAGGCCGGCATTATCAAAAAAGGTGTTCCATGTCTTACCAACAATCGCGATCCGCGAGTTTTAGCGCTATTCGAGGAGGCTTGTCAAAAAAAAGACTCAAGTTTTATAAAAGTATTCGATAATAGTTCTTATAAAGTGCTCGCTTCGGGCCTATTCGGCAGCAAATTCAACCTGGAAATTGGCGGCAACTTTTTTGAAACACTTTATGTAAACTTACCGGGCGAGTATCAGTTAGAAAATATTTCCCTGGCCGCCGGAACCATTTTCCAGCTAAACGATAAAATCGACATACCGGATTCGGCATTCAGGGAGGGATTAACCTCTGTTGATTGGAAAGGACGGATAGATTCAATTTCAACGAATCCGAACATCATCATTGATGTTTCTCACAACCCCTGCGGAGTAGAAAAAACCCTGGCATTTATCAGTAGATTTTTTACTAAGGATCAAATTAACGTTATCACATTTTTGCAGGATGATAAAGATTTTCAAAAAATCGGCGACCTATTTGTTAAATATGCTCACAAAACCTCGATAATTGATCTTAAATTGGGGAAGCCGCTGAATCCTTCTAAGTTATTAGCGCATATTCGCAGCCAAAATGGGAATGCCAACATCATTGATTCGTTAGAAAGTGTGAAAACAGAAATTTACAATCAGAATGAAAAAGAATACTTATGGCTGATTATCGGATCACACTACCTTGCCGGAGAAGCATACCAATGTTTTTCTCCCGAAAAGGCAGCCCAAATTGTATTTGAAAAATTTTAAGTATTTAGACAATTATCTTGATTTTAGAAAACAAGAATAATATATTAAGGCTCACGCAATAAAAACTCCGTTTAGCTCCCATTTGCCTCCCTCTCTTAAAATTTGACAGAGGCACTTCTCAAGAAAATCATGAACAACTTATCAATCTTCAACTGTAACATTCTAACCTTAACTGTGGGGTAATACCATTATGTTAGATCTTGAATCATTAAAGACCCTGAAAATTTCCGAACTGGCGCAGGTTGCCCAGGAATTAGGCATTCAGGGGACTTCCGGTTTAAAAAAGCAAGAGCTGATTTTTAAGATACTGGAAGAACAAACCGCGCAAGAAGGCCTTATCTTTTCCCAGGGAGTGCTGGAAGTACTGCCGGATGGATACGGCTTTTTACGCTCACCGAAATTCAACTATTTACCGGGACAGGACGACATCTACGTATCACCATCGCAAATTAAACGTTTCGATTTGCGCACTGGGGATACCGTTCAAGGCCAAATCCGCCCGCCGAAAGATAATGAACGTTTTTTTGCATTGCTGAGAGTTGAAGCTGTCAACTTTGAAAGCCCGGAAAGTAAACGCGAAGTTAATCTTTTCGATAATTTGACGCCAATCTATCCCAATGAACGCATGGATTTGGAAATTAATCCGAAAGAATACACAATGCGGATTATGAACCTGTTAACCCCAATTGGGCGCGGGCAGCGCGGGTTGATTGTATCGCCACCGAGAGCCGGTAAAACGGTGATTATGCAGAAGTTGGCCAATGCAATTTACAAAAATAACGCCGAAATCGTTATCATCGTTCTACTCATCGATGAACGCCCGGAAGAAGTAACCGATATGGAACGCAGCGTAAATGCGGAAGTTGTTTCCTCCACATTCGATGAACCGCCCGAACGCCACGTTCAGGTGGCTGATATGGTGTTGGAGAAAGCCAAACGATTGGTGGAATATGGAAAAGATGTTGTCATATTACTGGATAGTATTACCCGTTTAGCGCGGGCGCATAACACCGTTGTGCCACATAGCGGTAAAATTTTATCTGGTGGTGTGGACTCTAACGCATTGCGGCATCCCAAACGCTTTTTTGGTGCTGCACGGAATATTGAAGAGGGCGGCAGCCTCTCCATTCTGGCAACCGCCCTGGTGCAAACCGGTTCCCGGATGGACGAAGTTATTTTCGAAGAATTTAAAGGAACCGGTAATATGGAAATTGTGCTCGACCGCCGTTTGGCCGATCGTCGAATTTTCCCGGCAATTGACATTAATAGTTCCGGAACCCGTAAGGAAGAATTGCTGCTTTCCAAAAAGGAATTGGGTCGTGTTTGGGTGCTTCGCAAGTTGTTGAATGAAATGAATCCCATCGAAGCAATGGAATTTCTCATCAACAAAATGCGCAACACGCGCTCTAATGATGACTTTTTGAATAGTATGAGCCATTAACCTTAATCCTTCATCCTTTTCACAGGAAACTTGCTTTCGGATTCTTTTTTTTCTATCTTTGCGGCTCGATTTGAACAAGAAGGAGTAAAAAATATGAGAAAAGATATTCATCCTGATTATCACATGGTAGTTTTTAAGGATATTTCGACGGATTTTGCAATGCTAACGCGCTCAACAGCAACCTCGAAAGAAAC
>CAXHHS010000481.1:0-5860 GCA_964015645.1 uncultured bacterium | reverse complement strand
GCAGGCGTAACCAGCGCATCGTCTTGTTTTTGGGGCGTCACAACGCCTTTTTCGGTTAAGTCGAGGGAGGTTACGATTAAATCCGCACCGGCGGCAGCAAGGCGGTCGTGCAGGGTGCCGGCAGTGTCACTGGGAAAAACCGGCATTTCCCTTTGGAGAATAATATTGCCGGCGTCAATTTCTTTTTGGATAAAAATTGAGGTGATACCGGTGATGGTTTCCCCGTTAATAATTGTCCAATTTAAGGGTGCGGCGCCGCGATATTTGGGCAATAGGGAAGGATGCAAATTAATTGTACCGTTCGGTGGCATCGTAAACACAATTTCCGGCAGGATGCGGTAAGCAACAACAACGAAGACATCCGCAGCCAACGCCTGAAGTTGTTGAACAAATTCAGGGTTTTTTAATTTTTCCGGCTGCAATACCGGGGCGAGGTTGTGTTCGAGAGCAAATTGCTTTACCGGTGTGGGAAGCAATTTTTTACCACGTCCCCGGGGGCGGTCTGGCTGGCTCACGATGCCAACGATTTGATGGCGGCTTTGATGGATTTTTGCCAGGGTAGGAATTGCAAATTCCGGCGTTCCCATAAAAACAATTCGATATCCCTTCAACTCAGCGAATTTGCCTCCCGGATTTTTTTAAGCTGCGGTTCCAGCATTTTTTTCTGAAGAAAGGATAATTTATCAATAAACAAAACGCCGTTCAAATGGTCTAGCTCGTGTTGAAAAACACGCGCCGGCAAGCCCTCCATCTCTTCTTCGATTTCTTCGCCATCGAGTGTTTCGTATTGAACAACGAGTATAGTGGGACGGGTTACTTCCGCGCGAACATCCGGAATACTCAAACAACCTTCTTCCATCACATCTTGCCCTTCGGCAGAAATAATCTGCGGATTGATAAAGGCTTCCGCGTCCATTTCTTCATCAATCACCTGAAAATCGATGACAAAAATTCGTTTATGCACGTTTACTTGCGGCCCGGCAAGGCCAATTCCATCGTACGCGCGCATGGTATCGATCATATTTTGGGCGAGTACGTGTATTTCTTCATTGGCTTCGGTAATTTCTTCCGCTCGTTTTCGCAAACCGGAGTTGCCTAATTGGATAACGGGTAAAACTGCCATAGAGATTTTTTTAAGACTCCTTTTTCGCCTCGTCGCCTTTAATTGCGGATACGGCACTTCGATCCAGGTTAACTTTCACATTATTGGCGATTTCCACTAACAACACTTTATCATCGTTTTTAAAGCCGATGACTTTTCCGTGGATTCCGCCGAGGGTAACCACAGTATCACCTTTTTGCAGTGCATCCAACATTCGCTGGCGATCTTTTTGCTTTTTGCTTTGCGGTCGTATCAGAAAAAAATAGAAAATGAATGCGATCAACACAAAATACAGTATACTACCGGATATTCCATCCACAGTTCGAATCTCCTCTTTTTGTTTTTCGGCGCAAAATATACGGAATAATCGCTAATTATCAAATCAGGTTTTATATTGTTTTAGAAAATCTTGTTTAAATTTCATGTATTCATTTCGGCGAATCGCCTCCCTGGCATCATTTACCAATTTTTGATAAAAATGAATATTGTGAATTGTTGCCAATCGCAACCCATAGGTTTCATTTACTCGAAAGGTGTGGTGCAAATATCCCCGGGAATGATGTTGGCATGTAAAGCAAGCGCAACCTTCTTCTAATGGTAATTGGGAGCTTTTATGCCGGGCATTGCGGATATTCAATTTCCCCCAATGCGTAAATACCGCTCCATTACGCGCATTGCGAGTGGGAATTACGCAATCATACATATCCACACCAAGCTCAATGCCATCGAGAATATCTTCCGGTTTTCCCACTCCCATTAAATATCGCGGATATTCTTCGGGAAGGTTGCTGGTGCAAAAATCCGTAATTTTATAGCGAGTTGACGCATCTTCCCCCACTGCCAAACCGCCGATGGCATACCCTTCAAACCCAATATCGAGCAGTCCCTTTAAACTTGCCGCACGCAAATCTTCGTAAACCCCACCTTGAATGATACCGAATTGAAATTGTTGATGATCGTAAAATGGCTCTGTTGTTAAAAAGCGTTCCCGGGCGCGCTCTGCCCAACGGATTGTTTGCTGATGCGCATCGCTTGCAACTGTATAGTCCGATGGATTTCCGGTAAGATAGTCGAGAACCATCATAATATCGGAGCCGATTGTGCGTTGAATATCAACAACGTTTTCCGGGGTAAACAGGTGCAGCGAACCGTCCCAATGGCTTTTAAACGACACCCCTTCTTCGCTAACCTTTTTTAACTCATCCAAACTGTATATCTGAAATCCACCACTGTCGGTTAAAATCGGGCCACTCCAGCCATTAAAGCGATGTAACCCGCTAAATTGCTTCAGAATATCGATTCCCGGGCGTAAGTACAGGTGATAGGTGTTGGAAAGCATCACTTGCACATTGCACTCCAGCATTTCTTGTGGCGAAACCGTTTTTACGGTACCAATGGTTCCCACCGGCATAAAAATCGGCGTAAAAACTTCGCCATGATCGGTTGTAAATTTTCCTGTACGTGCTTTGGAGGAGCCATCTTTGTGGAGGGCTGTGAAAGATAAGGACATGAATATGGTTACCTGTATAATCAAGATTATAAACTAGCTGCTAAAGATAATATTCAACAATGGTTTATCAAAAGAGAATTCGGCCATTATTTCTTTTCGCTCGCTGAATGTGCGCTCTACCACGAAATCAAAACAGGAAAGCTATAATTTTTATTTGATAGTTTTAAATGTTATCCAGGAGAAGAGAACCAATAATTTAGGGACGAATTATGTATAACAGGAAAGTTTATATCCCCAACAGATTCACCTTCAACGATTATTCTACACGCTATAAGCGGCAATTCTTTAGCGCAACAAAGAGGAGCAGTTTGACTACCCTTCCCGAGCGGCCAGGTGCTTTGCGCCCGGAAGAGGTAAAACATAAAATTGAAGCGGTTGGCGTCGGAAAAGTAATCAAAATAAACCGGATAGGTTTTGATGGAACAGAAGACGACTCGCCGATTATCGTGGAAATTCAGAGTATTTACACCGAGGGTTTTTCGGGTAAAGTGCTAAATTTCGAAAGACAGGTTATTGATCGATCTTCCGACCAGGTTACCTATAGCAATCGTGGTGGCGGCATCATTCGGTTTAACTATCTCGATGGCGATATTAAAGAAATTTCCAAAAGCCAACCGGTTAAAAACACAGCATCGGATAGAAACATTGATGGAATGTCCGATTTGCTAAAGTCCCTGGGAATGGAAGAGCGAATCCAGGTAAAATATTACGATCGGCGCCACCGGGGAACCGTTAATGTGGAAGGCGTTTTGGTGTCCAAATCAACGAATCAGAATACATTTAAAATGATCATCGACAAAATAAATAATATCGAACTGGAAAGTAAATTCTCTCAACAGTTTGATATTGAAAGAGAATTGGTTGTTGATATTGCCTCCGTTTAACGCTGCCGCAATATTTTTTTCTTCCTCAGAGCAGAACACAATTAACGATAGCTAAAATCAAGACTTTTTGTTTTGTTCTCGACTTCCTGTTGGTTATAATATCCTCCTGTGTGGAAAAGTTGCAGTAAAAAATTCCTCAATAAATCTTGCCAACCATCACGGGGAATAAATGATTTCGGTTTTATCTTGAGGATTCTAATTTCTGCGCAAATGTAATGAACAAGCGAAAGGAATACTCATGGCCTGGTATGCGCTTTATACCCGATCTCGGCACGAAAAAAAAGTATATGATCAACTACTTGAAAAAGACGTAGAGACATTTTTACCATTAACCCGCGAATTACGCCAATGGAAAGACCGCCGCCGTTGGGTGGAAGTACCGCTATTTAACGGCTATGTTTTTATTAATATCGATTTAAGATATAAGTTGACCGCACTTCAAACTCACGGCGCAGTAAGATTAGTGAGCTTTGGAGGAGAACCGACGATGATTCCAGATTGGCAAATCGAGCAATTAATGCAAGTTCTCTCCAATACGGAGACCGTAGAACCGGAAGATTACTTAAAGATTGGCGACCTTGTTACTATTACGCAAGGCCCGTTGCGAGGAGTGCAAGGATATTTACGCGAGAAAAGAGGCGAATGGCGTTTATCTATCCTGGTGGATGGTGTTTACCAATCGGCCAGTTTTGTCGTTGAAAGGGGTATTGTCGAAAAAGTTGAAACTACGGAGACAGAAAACGTTTGATAGGATATTAACAAAGGGATTTTTATTATTATGGGAAAATTTTTAGTAACCGGCGGCGCCGGGTTTATAGGTTCCAACATTACTGAAGCGCTAATTAATCGCGGCGATACTGTGCGAGTTTTAGATAATTTCTCCACCGGAAATCGCGAAAATCTCTCGGAGTTTATTGATAAAATTGAGCTGATCGAAGGCGATTTTCGAAACCACGAAACCGTTCGGGAAGCTGTTGATGGAATGGACTTTATTTTACACCAGGGCGCATTGCCTTCGGTGCCCCGATCTATTAGCGATCCGCGTTCTTCCAATGCAGTTAATGTAACCGGTACGTTGAATTTGCTAAACGCTGCAAAAGATGCCCGGGTTAAACGAGTTGTTCTGGCATCGTCGTCATCCGTTTATGGCGATACACCGACATTGCCTAAAAAAGAAGATATGACGCCCTCTCCCCTATCTCCCTACGCCGTATCGAAACTTGCAGCAGAAAATTATTGCCAGGTATTTGCAAATATTTATGGGTTGCATACGGTCTCTCTACGCTATTTTAATGTTTTCGGTCCCCGGCAAAATCCCGACTCGGAATATTCTGCCGTTATTCCAAAGTTTATTAAAGCAATGCTTCAGGATGAAGCTCCGATTATTTACGGCGATGGCGAGCAAAGCCGCGATTTTACCTACATCCACAACACCATTAAATTCAACCTGTTAGCCACCGAAGTCGATTGCCCGCCTGGTATTGTTATGAATGCCGCCGTGCACCAGCGAACAACGCTAAACGAATTGGTTTCTATGATCAACGATATTCTCGAGAAAAACATCAAACCGATTTATGCCGCTCCCCGCCCCGGTGATATCAAACACTCCTTTGCCGACATCAACCGGCTAAAAAATACCTTAAATTACGAACCGGAAGTGTTTTTCGAAGAAGGTTTGCAACGCACGATTGCCTGGCATCAACAAAAACATACTTTTGAAGCAGAAACGGTAACTTCATCAGTAGAAAGTTGAAAAATTTATACATTCACAGCCTTTCCGAAAATTACAATAAAATCACTTTAAATAGAGATTGGCGACCTTTTGGTTTGCTATTATATTAGTTGTTTATAAAACATTAAATTTACTTATCAAAGTGCAACTTTTTTAATCAGGAGAAAATTTTGGAGCAAAAAGCAAGCAATATTTACTGGCACGAAGACGATGTAAAAAAAGCAGATCGCGAACGGATCAATAACCAGCGAGGCGTTTGCCTGTGGTTTACCGGTCTTTCCGGAAGCGGAAAATCCACTATCGCTGTAGAAGTACAAAATTTATTATTTGAAAAAGGATTCCGAACCTACATTTTAGATGGCGACAATATTCGCCATGGCTTAAATAAAGATTTAGGATTTTCCCCGAAAGATCGTACGGAAAACATTCGCCGAATTGGCGAGGTAGCCCATCTTTTTGTTGATGCCGCAATCGTTACCATGACAGCATTTATTTCCCCCTATCGCACGGATCGCGATAACGTTCGCAAATTGATGGCCGATGGTGAATTTGTAGAAGTTTATGTTGAATGCGACCTGGAAGTTTGCTGTCTCTTATACACATCTGACGCTGCCGACGAGCTTCTTGGTGTA
>CAXHHS010000480.1:0-5862 GCA_964015645.1 uncultured bacterium | reverse complement strand
CGCCGTTGGCGTTCGTTTTTTACTGCGAAGCAGTTTTAGACCAAAGCCCAGGGTATCACCCTGGGGAGAGATATATCTACATAATTTTTACCCTGGAGGGGTTACATAAAATTAGCTCTCAGATATTTTATTTTTTTACAACCCCTAAGTTAGAATAGCATATCCGCTAATAACAATCAAGTCAGAAATCTTTCGAAAATCACCCGTCGAATCACCCCTTCGAGTGATGTGCTATTTTATTCGCTTTTTTATTTTGCTATCGCGTGAATGACATATTGCACAAAAATTGAAGAAAGGAGAATTCTGTGAATCAAATTTTAACCGTATGGAATGATGAAAATCGGCGGATTGCTTTGAGCGGTTCAACGTTCAAATCCATTTTCAAACTGCCTTTTCTTTTGCTCTTTTCGGGATTGTTGATTAGCTCGATACATGCGCAAAACAATGGCAGCGATAACAGACCCAACTTCCTGGTCATCGTCGCCGACGACATGGGCTTTTCCGATATGGGAATGTTCGGCGGGGAAATTCACACTCCCAATTTAGATGGATTAGCGAGGCAGGGGGTGCGGTATACCAATTATTACGTCGGGCCGACCTGCTCGCCAACTCGCGCTATGCTGCTTTCCGGCATGGATAATCACCTGGCTGGTATGGGAAATATGTATGAGCGAACCGCTCCAAACCAGGAGGGACAGCCCGGTTACGAAGGCGTATTAAGTAATCGTGTGGCTCCGCTGCCGTCTATTTTGAAAGCAAATGGCTACCACACTTATATGGCCGGAAAATGGCACCTGGGCAAAAGCTCCGATCACATTCCGGCAGCGCGGGGGTTTGAGCGTGATTTTTCATTATTAGATGCTGCCGGCGCTCACTTTTCGCGAAAACCGTATGATGATGCCAATGAGGAAACACAATTTACCTCAGATGGCGAATATATCGAAAAGCTGCCCAAAGGATTTTATTCTTCCCGGACTTTTACGGATAAAATGATCGAATTTATCGAATCGAACCGCGGGGATGGCAAACCGTTTTTTGCCTACATGGCCCACCAGGCGCCCCACGACCCGTTGCAGGTTCCCGATAGCTGGCTTCGCAAATACAAAGGCCGCTACGACGATGGCTGGGATAAAACACGCGAAAAACGGCTGGCGCGTATGAAGGAAATCGGCATCATGCCGCAAGCAACAGAACTCGCGCACCGGGTTTGGTACGTGCCGGAATGGGATGAACTGACAGGAATGGCGCAAGTGACCCTGGCCAGAAAAATGGAAATTTACGCTGCGGTCGTCGAAAATATGGATATGCAAATCGGCAGGTTAATCGAATATCTCCGGGAAACCGGCCAGCTTGAAAACACCTATATCATCTTTTTTTCCGACAACGGGCCGGAATCCAATGATAAGGTGAGTAACGCCAAAGGGAAACGTGCCTCCGTCTTTGCCAATTGGTTAGCCAGAACTTACGATACGGATTTTGCTTCCTGGGGACGAAAAGGCTCATTTGTTGCCTATGGCCCTGCCTGGGCGCAAGTTTCCGCAACACCTTTCTGGATGTTTAAAGGCACGATGAACGAGGGTGGTATTCGCTCGCCGCTGGTAGTGGTGGAGCCGAAGCATACCAATGCCGGAAATATTAATCAAAAGGCAATCCTTCACGTAACAGACATTGCACCAACCCTGCTGGAATTAGCCGGAGTCGAACAATCCTCCCAGTTTAATGAGCGCGATGTATTGCCCATGCAAGGTGCTTCCTGGGCGCGAATGCTTCAGGGGGAAATTGCATCTCCTCGCACTGAAAATGATTGGCTTGGGTTTGAGTTTTGGCACGCAATGGCAGTACGCAAGGGCGATTGGAAATTGACCTGGATGCCAAAACCAATCGGTAAAAGCGATTGGCGGTTGATTAACCTCGCAAATGATCCCGGGGAGCGCAACGACCTGGCAGCCGATTACCCGGAAAAGGTTGAAGAACTGCTCGCCCATTGGGAGACGTACGTCGCTGAAAATAACGTTATTTTACCAAATCGCACCCAGTATGACGGGTTAGAAGACCGGCTGCCGCCCCGGCCGCCCGTCGATGGCGATTGGCCGCGCGGCCCGGAACTCAACTACGATGAAACAAGCGAATCAGAAGATGAATAACCGCTGCGAAAAACAGGAGATATAACAATGAAACGATTTCTTTTAACACTATATGTCATCGGCGCGCTTGCCATCCCTGCCGTTGCGCAATTTGACGGCCCGCGCGTTTACTGGCCTTTACCTAAAAATACCAATATCGTAGGTGCTCATGCTATTTTCGGAACCGTTAATGCTGCGTTAAGCAATTGGGAGTTTGCCCAGCCGAGTGTCAGCATTCAAAACAATCTTTATATGTTGACCTACACAAGGTTTCAACCAATTTTTAACCGTACTGCTATCTGGACAATCGCGTTACCTGTTGGTCAAATCAAGACAAATGCATCACCGGTTCTGCCGGGGCCAACCAGCGACTTTGTTCACGGGGTTGGCGATCCCAGCATCAGCGGAACGATAAACTTATTGGGAGCGTCCGGATTGAAGGCAAAAGAATATGCGCGTTACGATTTAAGTACCACCGTTGCTTTCAGGGTCAATGCCAGCTTTCCTATCGGGCAATACGATGAATCCGAGTCCTCCAGCATGGGCAGCAATCAGTACAAAGTCCGCTTCTCCCTGCCGGTTGTGAAAGCGTTAAGCGCCTGGGTTCCGGGGAAGAAGCTAGCGTTGGATGTGATGCCATCTGTGATACTTTTTTCAAGGAATAATGATTTCCAGGGGCAGGAAATCGAACAGAAACCGGTATTTACAGTCGAATCACACTTAACCCGAGACATCACTAAAAAGGCATTTATCTCGTTTGATTATTCCTTCATTCGCGGGGGAGAAGCCACTTATATTGATAAACAAAGCGGTGTAACGGTCCAGGAAACGGATGCGACAAACACCCACTTGTTGGGAATGACAGTGAATTTTCAAATCAATAATAACATGCAGCTTTTCTTAACCCACATGCAGACCTTCGCCAGCGAAGATGCGCCGGTATCGCTAGATGGCGCGCTATTCAAAGCCACCATAAGCTGGAGCTGGCACGATGTTTTACAAGGTATTCACGATTTTCATGACTAGAGTATACAAGTAAGTTGAATTATAGTTGTTTTCGTTTCTTAAGCCCCTCTCCTTGAAGGAGAGGAGGAGAGGGAAGCTTAAGTTACTAATTTACAGATTCTTACCCAATTCCTTGAAATAGGCGTATGGAGAGTTAAAATTTTTTAAGCAGCAAGTTAAACTTTCCTTTTTCTGCCTGCCGGTCGTTGTAGGTTCGAAATGGAAAGGAGACCGGTGGATTGGCGGCTCGTTTTAATTCGAATTGCCAGTTTCGGTAACACGCTTCTTCAATCCGGTTTAAAATAGCCGCGGGACCGAAGCACATTTCCCGGTAGTTCACTTCCACAACATTGTTAAATAATTTCGATAGTTGCTGAGTTTCCCGGTCGTAAAACCGGCCCAGGTAAACCACCTGCCCGGCGATTTGCTGATAGTAGTCGAGATCTTTTAATTCGTTATATTCTAACGGGATATTGCTCCACCAGGTATTTAAATCGTCGTAATGTTTTTTTCGGGCTTCCAAAATGGAAATTGCTACATCCAGCGGGTCGCGTTTAATATAAACCCAGAGCGCTTTTTCTAAAACCCGGCTTAGTGTTTTTAGATGATAAGCGCCAAACATGTTCTTAAAAATCAATGCTTTATCAAACTCACGCTGAATATTCGAAAGTGTGGTTTTTAATCCTTCCCAATCAATTTCCCCTTCGCGTTCTTGGCAATGAATGTGATCATCCGCCGTTTCCTTTTTTAGCCAATGGCGCCAAAAATAACCGAATTCGTGCAAATCCGCTACATTAGATGTGCGGGCATAATCCGACTCAAACGCAACTTTCTTCTCATTCCCTAATACGCTTTTCGACAGGTGAATGCCGTGAACCGGCGCCAGCCAAAATCGCGCGGCAAGATTATCGATGTAGCCAATATCAAAAGAGTAGGCAATTAACTGCCCTAACAGCGTGGTGCCGGAGCGCGGCAGGCCAAACACAAAAATAAACGGGTACTCAATCTCATAATCACCATAATTCGCCACCTCCCGTTCTTGTAACAGCCGGTTCATCGCCGTTAAAAAGTCTTCTTCCTGATGATCTTTGTAATATTCTTTTTTACGTTTTTTGTTTAAATCTTTGAGGGATGATGGCATTTTTGTTTTGAGTTTTTGGTTTTGAGTTGAAGTAAATGGGCAAATCGTGATGCGTGATACGTGAGCTTAAGGTCTCACGTATCACATTCACTTAACCAACCAGCGAATCACTTCAAACGCCTCTGCATAGTGCACGCCGCTTTGTACGCCGCGGGTTCGTGCCAGGCTTTTGACAAATTCTTCGTTGGCATAGCGGCGGCCGGCGTTTACTTGCGATTGGTAGCATTCAATCGCTTCTATCTTTTTCTCAATATGATGATCTTCTAGCAGAACGAAAGAATTGGTGGTAATCGTTAAATTATTCCAGGGCATTTCGTAGGATAAAATCCGTGTAAATTTAAACGCCCGTAATCCTTCGGCATAAATGGTTTGATGGTCCTGGTGTACATCATCCTTGGAAGGCAAAAACACCAAATCCGGGTGAATTTGATTTCGCAGCTTTACCAGGTCTTCCAAAATATCCTGCCGGAATTGCGGAAAGTGCCGCACCCGGTAGCGAAAGTTGATTAAATTTTCTTCTTTAATCCCCAGCACTTGCGATGCCTTTTTAACTTCGGTTAGCAAAATATCTTTCGGCAACCCTTCGGGAACGGATTCTTCTGCGATGGAAAACGTGACGTAATAAACATCCTTGCCATCTTCGATAAATTTCGCGATGGCGCCGCCGCAGCCAAATTCGCCGTCATCCGTATGCGGGCCTAATACCAGGATTTTTTGAATATCTTGCATAAACTTCCTTTTTTATTGTCCATTTTCTTTAAACCAATTTCCCCACTCGCGAAGCTGCTCAATAATCGGAATAACCGTTCGCCCCTTTTCGGTTAGGGTATATTCGACTTTCGGCGGAACCTCTTGATACACTTCGCGATGAATCAAGCCATCATGTTCTAATTCGCGCAATTGCTGGCTGAGCATTTTATGGGTAATTCGCCCGATGCTTTTCTTTAACTCACCGTAACGCCAGGGTTTATCTTTTACCCGCCACAAAATCGGCATCTTCCATTTGCCGCCAATAATCTCCAACGCTAACTCCACCGGGTTGTTATAGGATTTTTCACGAAATATAAATTGCGGCATTTAAAACGTCCTTCACTTACCCCAACGTTAGTATCCTACTTTAAAGTGCCTACTTGACAAAAGTAAGCATACCTTTAAATTGCATCAATCAAAAAGTTTAAATCAGGTTTGTAAATATCGAAAGGAGAAAATGATGAGTGCAAATATCAATATCTTAAATCCCGATAAGCCAAAACGAGTATTAATGTTAGCCTCGAATCCGGCGGTTTCCGAAACAACCGGCTGGCCTATCGGGTTTTGGTGGGCGGAATTAACCCATCCCTATTGGGAATTTATCGAAAACGGTTACCAGGTCGATGTTGCCAGCCCCGATGGCGGAGAGCTGCAAGCGGACTCCTGGAGCGATCCGCGTGATGACAGCGGCTATTCCGCGCACGACCTCATCAGCCTGGGGTTTATTAACTCACCGCAGCATCTTGCGTTAGCCCGAAATAGTAAAGCGCTTGCGGATATCGCTATCAGCGATTATGATGCATTGTTTTTGGTTGGCGGCCCGGCGCCGATGTATTCTTTTTT
>CAXHHS010000479.1:0-5872 GCA_964015645.1 uncultured bacterium | reverse complement strand
TATTCTCAACTAAGAATAGCGAAATTTGTGTCCAAATTTAGCCGACCACTACAATATTGATTTCACTTCTTGTTTCCCAAAGAATAAAACTAAAATCAAACAAATTTTGCATGCTATAAAAGCATCTAAAGTTTGAAAAGTTTATCTCATTTTGATTATTCAAAAGAAACGAGGTTACTTTATACAGCTTGAGTTGCGGAGATAATTTACAAATCTCCGCAACAACTAATGATAATTGGCTCAGCCGCATTTATTATTATCACTTTTCCTCTGAATTAAATCAATTCAAATGCTCTCTGAACGACTATTGCTATTTTCAGCGCTCAAACACCCCTAAACTTTGATGCTCGAATTTTTGCTAAATTGTTTTCAGCTATTCTTTCACGTTCTATGAAAAGTCTAATCTGCTTCATAATCCAAAATCTTATCAATCGTCGCATAAGAAACCGGGTGGTAACCGGAGCGTGCTTCTTCGTAAATTTTACGTGCTTTTTCTTTGCCAGGGGATGTTTCTGCCATCGCTTCGTACAGCGGGCGGAGAAACTTTCGCCTGCCCATCGATGTCAAAAATTCCGCTAATGCCGGGTCTGCTGTTGTATAATTGTTTTTGATGGCGTGCTCAAACCAGGCGCAAAGGATTTCCGAATTCCCGGAATTGGTAAATCGAAATGCCGCATCGAGATTTGCCATTTGTTCTGCTGTCATCGCTTCCGGCAAATTGCGTAAAAAGTGCAGCCAGTGATGTGTCGTCCAATTGTCAATGGTTAACTCGCTGGCGCTTTTACCGCTTTTCCAGGCATTCAGCTGCGATTCCACCCGTTGAAATTCATTAGATTTTGGCACCGGGCAATTGTCCGGCAGACCGGGGCCATATACCCAATCTTTAATTTTCAATTTTTCTTCTAATGCCGCATCATTTTGGAGAAGATTTTTTCGCAAGTAATCTAAAAAGTCTGCTGTGGTCATGCTTTTGAAGGCGAAAGTATTGAAATAGGTTTTTAAAAACGCATCCCATTTTTCCCTGCCAAATTCCATTTCCAGCATTGTTAAAAATAAACGGCCTTTATCGTAAGCGACACCGGAGGGCACATCATCAGGATCGCGACCTTCCAGGTCGATGTATAGATGGGTGTCGGAACTATGCCAGCCGTAGCGCTCTAAATCCGCGATGCAGTCTTGATAGCTTAGTTGAGATAACATTTCCGCGTAACTCTTTCCGGCGATTGCCTCCATTATACGCATTTCGAAGTAGGTGGTGAACCCTTCGTTTAGCCAAAAATCGCCCCAGGTAGCGTTGGTTACTAAATTGCCGGACCAGGAGTGGGCAAGCTCGTGTGCGATGAGTGAAACCAACGATCGATCACCGGCCAAAATTGTGGGCGTTGCAAAGGTCAGCCGGGGATTTTCCATTCCGCCATAGGGGAAACTCGGCGGCAGCACAATAATATCATATTTCTCCCAGCGATATGGCCCGTATAATTTTTCCGAAGCGGCCATCATACTTTCGGTATCGGCAAACTCGAAGGCAGCACGGGCAATTACACCCGGCTCGGCAAATACACCGCTGTTTGCGCCCAGGGAGCGATATTCAATATCACCCACTGCCAGCGCTAATAAATATGAAGGGATCGGCTGGCGCATTTCGAAACGATAAATACCGCTGTCATTTTTGGCAATAGTGTTCTCGGCGCTCATCACTGCCATTAATGCCGGGTCAACTTTTACACGTGCCGAATAGGTTATTCGGATACCGGGACTATCCTGGCAGGGAATCCAGGTGCGGGCTAAAATAGCCTGGGATTGGGTAAACAAAAATGGGTGTTTTTTTCCGGCGGTTTGCGAGGGCGATAACCATTGCAACGCTGCGGCATCCGGATCGGTGTGATAATAAATATGCACTACCTTTGTCTGCGGTAGAATATCGATAGCAAGCTGTTGGCCTAAAAATTCTTTCGGTTCGGCCAATTGATATGTTGTTTCGCTCTCAGCGTCATTAAGTGTAGCGCGTTGAATGGTAAGGTCGCGAGAATCGAGATACAATTTATTTGCGCCTGTTTGGTTGTTGATGTGTAAACTGGCTTTGGCAGTAATTCGTTTTTGCTCGAAATCCACTTCCGCATCCCAATCGAGATGGGTTACCACTACCTCATCCTGGCGGGCGTAGGAGTGGACATCTTTTCTACCGGAATCAGCCGGGGCATTGGCGCAGGCAGTTATCATAAAGCTGCCGAACAAGGCTAAAAATATCGAGAAATATCGAATTAGATTACTTTTAAAGATCATAAAATTTCCTCCAAATCAATCATAAAACGCAAACGGTGGAACACAACTTCCTATCTTAACCGATTATATTTTTTTAATCCCCCAATGTATAAAAAAGAAGCCGTATCGCAAGTAAAAATTTTGCATCTTTTTAAGTCGATTGCATTACTCATTTCGCCGAGTTATAATTTAACTCCATTTATTAAGCGTAGGATTACGGTATGACGAAACTACTCTACCAAACCGATAGCTATCTCAAAGAATTTTCCGCAACCGTTTTAGCAGTAACCGACCGTGGTGTTGTGCTGGAGCAAACTGCTTTTTACCCCGGTGGAGGCGGCCAACCAGCAGATCAAGGTGTGTTGAAAGATGAAAATGGAAATTCATTTTCCATATCCGGACTCAAGCGGATCGATGGCAATATTGTGCATTTGATTGAAGGCGATAGCCGCCCGGAAGCTCAATCGACGGTTAACGGAGAAATTGACTGGGAGCGGCGCTATCGATTAATGCGAACGCATACTTCCATGCACATCCTCTGCGGTGTTATTTGGCGCGATTACCAGGCACAGGTAACCGGCGGAAATATGGAACCGGGAAAAGGCCGCCTGGATTTTGAGTTCGAGCGCATGGAACGCTCGCTCATCGAGGAAATCGAAGAAAAAATCAATTACGAAATACAGGCTGCCCGGCAGATCGAAATAAACATCCTCCCACGCGAAGAAGCCTTTCAAATCCCGGATTTAATCCGAACCAAAATTAACCTGCTGCCTCCGGCGATCAAAGAAGTCCGCACCGTAAACATCGTCGGGCTGGATTTACAGGCGGATGGCGGAACGCACGTTGCCAACACCAAAGAAGTGGGGCCATTGAAAATTGTCGATTACAAAAGCAAAGGGCGGATTAATAAACGGATTGTGGTAGCGTTACAAGAGTAGTTTTTAAGGAGATAAGATGAATAAAAACAATACAAAGCGACCGGTAAAAGTAATCGGGATTTGCGGCAGTATGCGGGAAGGAAGCTACACACGCGCTGCATTAAAACTTGCCTTAAAAGGAGCGCAAGAAGGCGGGGCGGAAGCAAAACTGTTGGAGCTGCGGGATTACCAATTGGTGTTTTTTGGCGCAATGGAAGAGGATGAATATCCCGCAGACGTTTTCCGGCTGCGCAACGAAGTTCGCGAAGCGCACGGTATTATTCTCGGCACCCCGGAATACCACGGCAGCCTGAGCGGCGTGTTAAAAAACGCCCTGGATTTGATGAGCTTTGATGAGCTTGAAGGAAAGATGATCGGCCTTGTGGGCGTTTCCGGCGGCAACCTGGGCGCAATTAATGCCTTAAACAGCCTGCGCAATATTGGCCGGAGTTTGCACGCCTGGGTACTGCCGCAACAAGTATCCATCCCGGAGGCGGAAAAACAGTTTGACGAAAACGGAAACCCGCGAGATAGCGATCTTCGGCATCGATTGCTGGAAATTGGCCGGTTGATTACGCAATTTGCCACTTTTCACGAAATCCAGAAAGACCAGGAATTTATCAAACTTTGGGAAGAGCTGCCGGTAAATCCCGGTGGGAGGAAATAAGACGATTATTAATGGTTTGCGCTCTAATTTTTATGTTTCTAAAATTTAGAATGATGCAGTAAAGGAATTAAATGAAGTCTTCAAAGCAGCAATCAAATCAAGAAATAGAAGTTAAAATTTACAAAACTGATATAAGAAAAACACAACTACCTTCATCGGTGTTAGATTTATCTTACTTGAAAAGGCTATTTGATACACTCCAAAAACTAAGCACGGAAGCTGTAGAGTATGAAATAAATCAGTTAAAACGTGATTATTTTCTTGCTCCTGAGGAATTTGACTCTTTACGAAGTGAAAAAATCCCTGAAACAATCTTGCAGAAGCTATTAGATATACAAGGTCAAAAAATTGTAGGTGAAAAAGAGTTTTTAGAATTATTAAAATCTACAATTAATCATGAACAGACATTTGAGAAATATAAGTCATTAATTTTGAAATATGCTAAACAAAGTGATCAAGATTTTGAAAAAATAAAAAATAGCGTTCGTAACTTATACAGAATAACCGTTCAAATTCAGGGTTCAAAAGGTGAATACATACTATCTCAGGATAAATCTATCTTCGAGGAAGACAACCTACCTGATAAAATAAAATATATCTCCTTAGACAGCTACATGCTTTATAAACATACTTTAAACTCAGAGCCTGTTAATTCTATAAAAATTGAGTTCGATTTCGCTAAACCTGATATCTTTGACTTTTTAACCCAGCCCTCAGAAGCAACAACAAATCACAGTTATGTACAAGTCTCGGGGCAGAATGCAACATGGGTGCAAGGAGCCTATAATACAATTTTGTCATCATTAGAGAAAAGAACAACTAATAGGGCATGGTTACACAGAAGAAATGTTTATGATATTTTACTTATGATTTTTGGTTTGCCATTGATTTTTATGAACTTATATAAACTTGACTCGGTTCTTAATGATATTTTCGAGAATCTAAATCAATTCTTTACAATAACTATTCATATCTATATGTTTTTCATTTTCTTATACATTTTTATGATAGTTTTTAAATATTCCCGTTGGCTATTTTCATACATGGAATTGAAAGATTCTCTCAAAGATCGTGCCGCGTTGCACCGATCAATATTCTTTACAATAATTTTAGCGGTAATAGCAAACATAATTACTCTTTTAATAACTTAATAAAAGTTGGATTTAAATTGGAATAACGGAGGAAATGTGAAGTTTCCAAATGTTTTGCTTAAACCAGTTTCTTTAATCGTTTGCTGTATCATCTTTTTGACTGCTTTTGGCTGCTCGAAAGGTACCGATCCTGGTGGCGGCGATGGCAATCTTGAGATGATAAAACTTCCGGCTGGTTTTACAATTGAGGTTTTTGCCGAAAATGTTGATAATGCCCGCTCGCTGGCACTTAGCCCCAACGGAACGTTGTTTATCGGTACACGAGAGGCAGGAAATGTTTACGCTGTTATTGACAATAATAACGATCATAAAGCGGATGAAGTGATCACCATCGCCCGCGGTTTGAATATGCCGAACGGTGTGGCCTTTCGTGATGGCGCGCTTTATGTGGCAGAAGTAAATCGCATTCGCCGCTATAATAATATCGAAGCCAATTTAAACAATCCGCCAGCCCCGGAGATTATTAGCGAAAATTTTCCTTCCGATACCCATCATGGTTGGAAATTTATTCGTTTTGGGCCGGATGGCAAACTTTATGTTCCGGTTGGAGCGCCCTGCAACATCTGTTTGCGGGATGACGATCCGCGCTACGCCTCCATTACCCGCCTTAATCCCGATGGCAGCGGCTTCGAAATTTATGCTCGCGGGGTGCGAAATACCGTGGGATTTGATTGGGAACCTACTTCCGGCGATCTTTGGTTTACCGAGAACGGCCGCGACACCCTCGGCGATAATATGCCCCCGGATGAACTGAACCGGGCGCCAATAGAAGACATGCACTTCGGCTACCCATTTTGTCACGGTAAAAATATATCCGACCCCCAATTGGGCCTGTCTCTTATACACATCTCCGAGCCCACGAGACTCCATTGCAT
>CAXHHS010000478.1:0-5875 GCA_964015645.1 uncultured bacterium | reverse complement strand
ACGTCCGGCAAATCCAGCCCTTCCCGCAGCAGGTTGATGCCAACTAACACATCGTGATCCGCCAGGCGCAGATCGCGCAGAATATCGACCCGCTCCAGGGCATCGATCTCCGAGTGAATATAGGCGACTTTGATGCTAAGCCCTTGCAGGTAATCGGTTAAATCTTCCGACATCCGCTTCGTCAGCGTGAGCACCAGCGAGCGCTCGTTTTTAGCAACCCGTAGACGAATTTCTTCGATGAGATCGTCGATTTGTCCATCGGTTGGGCGCACTTCGATGAGCGGATCGATTAAACCGGTGGGGCGAATAATTTGCTCCACAACCACGCCTTTGCTCAGCTCAATTTCGTAAGGCGCCGGGGTTGCGGAGACAAAAACAGCCTGGTTGATTCTCTCCATAAACTCATCGAACTTCAGCGGGCGATTATCCAGCGCGCTGGGGAGGCGAAAACCATGTTCCACAAGGGTCGCTTTGCGGGCACGGTCGCCGTTATACATCCCGCGAATTTGCGGCAGAGTTTGGTGCGACTCATCGACCATCAACAAAAAATCATCCGGGAAAAAATCCAGCAGGCAATACGGCGGTTCACCTTCCTCACGCCCGGAAATATGTCGCGAGTAGTTTTCGATACCGCTGCAAAAGCCCAACTCCTGCATCATTTCGATGTCAAAATTGGTGCGCTGTTCCAGGCGCTGCGCCTCTAATAATTTACCGTTGGCGCGGAAATCCTTCAGACTGTCAACCAATTCCAGTTTGATCTTTTCAATTGCGCGATTCAGTTTTTCTTCCGCGGTAACAAAGTGGCTGGCGGGGAAAACCAGCACCTGTTCGGCCTCATCCAGCACCTCACCGGTGGTGATGTCAAGGTATTGTATTTTCTCGATTTCATCGCCAAAAGTATCCAGCCGTACGGCGTATTTTTCGTAAGCCGGGTAAATTTCGATGATATCGCCTTTCACACGAAAGGTGCCACGCTCGCGGCTGAGGTCGTTGCGGGTGTAATAAATATCGATCAGTTTGCCGAACAGTTCGTAGCGGTTTAGTTGCTGGCCTTTGAAGAGCAGCACCATCATTTTCAAATAGTCTTCCGGGTTGCCGATGCCGTAAATGCAGGAGACACTGGCCACAATCACCGTATCGCGCCGCGACATGATGGAAGCGGTAGTACGCAAGCGCAGCCGGTCGATTTCTTCGTTAACGGAGCTGTCTTTTTCGATATAAGTATCGGAGGACGGCACGTAGGCTTCCGGCTGGTAATAATCGTAATAGCTGATAAAAAACTCCACGGCATTGTGGGGAAAATACTGCAAAAATTCCCCGTAAAGCTGGGCTGCCAGGGTTTTATTATGAGAAAAAATAAGCGTGGGGCGATTGATCTGCTCGATTACATTGGCCATGGTAAAGGTTTTGCCGCTGCCGGTAACACCCAACAGCGTTTGATGCTTCTCGCCGTTCTTGATGCCCTCCACCAACTGCTCAATCGCCGCCGGCTGATCGCCCATCGGTTTGTATTTGGAAACAAGTTTGAAATGGTCCATCTTTGCCCTTTTTGGAGGGGAATTTAGGGTGAGAGATAGACTAAATCAACGGGAGGTCGAAATTTATTCTGTTAAATTGAAATGGGTTAGTACAAAAGTATTTGGAGCCTTAAATAAAAATGGGAATACCCAAAATGGTTAAATGGCTGGATGGTTATATGGTTTAGCCACCCGGCCATTTAACCATCCAACCATTTTCAACCTGGGCAGCATTATCCTTTTCACCAATTCAGGTATTTCATTCCCCTGCTGCTTGCATGTAGGATTTTAAGGCTTTGCGCATGAGGTTTTTGTATTGGCGTTTGCCTTTGGATTGGTACCATTGCAAAACTTCCGATTCCAAACTTAGGATAACTTTCTCAGCTCCCGGATGGATCACTTCGGCGTCTTTCCAGAATTCTTCATCGGTTTCCGGGATGTCGGAAAAGTCGATGTCTTCGTCTTTGAGATCGTCAAAGGCTTTTAATTCTTCCGACGTCATTTTCCGGGCATCTTTAATAGATTTTTGCACAATGGGCCTAATAAATTTTTCTCTCTTTTTGGGTTGCTTTGCGTGCCGATATGATTCTGATATTTTCGCCTCGATCTACATGAACAACAACGACAATTCGGCCATCATCAATCATACCAATGGTTATTTCTCTTTCTTCTCCTTCATAACCTCGTTTGTCCCATCTCTTCAATTTACAGCGATTTTCTTTGAAAACAGAAATGACAACATCGAAATCGATTTTGTGCTCTTTTAGATTGATTTTTCGCTTCTTCTCATCCCACTCGAACTGCATGGGTTAATATAGGCAACATCCTTGGCTTTCGCAAAATGCGAAATTTTTGTTGTTTTCACGAAATCGTCTATAAATAAACTACCTCTATTGCTGATTATTTGTAACTACTTTCTTTTTTCTGGTCAATTTACTATAAATTTTTTTGACCTTCTTCTGAGCATCAATAGCAGTCTCGCTTTCGAATACTTCTCTTTTAAGCACTTCATTTCTCAAAATATTCTCGATTTCAATAGTGTCCACTTTTAATCCGGGGGTCAATTTTCTAATTTCTCTGCGTATCATGTTAAGTGTGGACTCATTAAGCAATATGGCGCTGATGACAAACCGATTTAAAGATTGCATTTTCTCGTGATACTCATCGATAACGGCATAATTAAGACCCTCACGGCATATCAGAAACAGTAATTCTTTATCTTCTGCTTTGCGTGGATTAATATCCAAAAAATTAAAGGAGAAAACTTTTTCATATTGCACGGATTTATCCAAACGAATGTTATAGAATTCCCAATTTAAGCCATTGGTTAAGGCAACCCATTTCATACCTTTGTTGGCACCGTAATTAACTGCCTGGCGCAAATGATTTTCTTTTAAATTTATACCGATTGCTTTTACTTCAATCAGATATTTTACATCATCTCTAACTTTAATAGCAAGATCACAAAAGGTGTTTCTGATGGCGAACTCACTGGTGATC
Source organism: uncultured bacterium (assembly GCA_964015645.1). Taxonomy (GTDB): domain Bacteria; phylum Calditrichota; class Calditrichia; order RBG-13-44-9; family J075; genus CAXHHS01. Next base: position 2,858 of record CAXHHS010000478.1, on the reverse strand, counting down.
TCAGTGTATTTATCGAATCCAAAAATATCTGCAAGCATATCAGCAACAATTTTTACCGTATCCGCTTCATTAACATCTCTGTCGCTGGCATTTTTTAATATTTTCTGGAATCGCAATGTTTGTTTAACAAATCGGTCGCTAACTTTTTTAGGAATATTAAACATGATATAGCTCCTGGGTTTTTGATATTTGATATTTGATAACAATATAAAAATCATGCATAATCACCCATTTTCCCATATCACAAATTCTAACTTGCATTCGCAAACACGAAACAATCCGCAACGGCCCGCCACTACCGCCTTTTATTTTCATGGGAAGGGCGATGATAGATGCACCGGTCACGGAATTCTTTAAAGTATTTTTATTTTATCAATTATCAGTATAAATTTTTTGCCATACTCTCGTAATTCACTCGCACAAAATGTGCAAACGCAAGGGACTTAAACTAAAAACTTGGACCTGCTTAACGCTAAAAGGATCGGAATTTATTATGAAAGCTAAACACCGCGTTGGAAGCTATTGGAAATACCCCCTTGGTTAAATTAAACAAGATCGCAAACAAAACGCCGGCGAATATATACGCAAAATTAGAATTTTTGAACCCTGCCGGCAGCGTTAAAGACCGTATGGCATTGTTTATGATCGAAAATGCCGAAAAAGAAGGATTGCTTAAACCCGGTGGAACGATTGTCGAAAATTCATCCGGCAACACTGGCTCGGCATTGGCAATGATTGCTGCCATAAAAGGCTATAAATGCATCATAACAATGCCGGACAAAATGAGTGAGGAAAAGCAAAACCTGATGCGTGCTTTCGGCGCAGAAGTTGTGATTACCCCAACGGATGTACCGGCAGAATCCCCGGAAAGCTACTACAGCACAGCCCGTAGAATTGCCAGCGAAATCCCGGATGCGTATTACCCCGATCAATACAACAATCCCCGCAATATTGATGCTCATTACCATACGACCGGCCCTGAAATTTGGGAGCAAACCGGCGGCGACATTGATATTTTTGTATGCGGAATTGGCACCGGTGGAACATTGAGCGGCGCCGGAAAATATCTCAAAGAACAAAAACCCGGAATTAAAATTGTCGCCATAGATCCAATTGGATCGGTGTTTTACGATTATTTCAAAACCGGGAAACTCCCCGAGCCGCATGTGTATAAAGTGGAAGGCATCGGCGAAGATTACCTGGTAAAGGCAGTGGATTTTAGTATTATCGACGACATCATCCAGGTTGATGACAAAGAATCGTTCCTGATGGCGCGCAGGTTATGCGCAGAAGAAGGTATATTTGCCGGCGGTTCCAGCGGCAGTGTTATTTCCGCTGCTGCCCAAATAGCCGAAAAATTGAATACGCCGCAAAATATTGTTGTTATTTTGCCGGATTCCGGCAGCCGCTATCTTAGCAAGATCTATAATGATGAATGGATGAAAGAACATAATTTTATTGATTAAAAATTGCGATTTTTCGAGCGATTGTAACACCGGTAATAAACAGGCGTCAAACTCTCAATAAGATTGATATAAACGTAACGGTTATAACAAGGAGCGAAAAATGGAATTCGAAACACGGGCCATCCGGGTTGGGGAAGAGCCTAATTTTAAAGAAGGCGGCACCGGCGATGTCGTTGTTCCAATTCACCTCACCACCACCTATGCCAGGGAAAAAGTCGCCATTCCCACTGCTGGTTACGAATATTCAAGAACAGAAAATCCCACGCGTGATGCCTTGCAAGAACGGCTCGCATCATTGGAAAATGCAAAACATGGATTGGCATATTCATCCGGCCTGGCAGCGCAAACCAACATTGTATTATCTCTTCTTAATTCCGGTGATCATGTTTTGGCATTTGATGATTTATACGGTGGAACCCGGCGATTATTTTCCCAGGTCTTTAACAGAAAATTTCGCATAGACGTTAGCTATGTTGATGCAAGCGATCCGCAGAACGTCGCGAAAAACATTCGCGATAACACTCGTTTAATTTGGCTGGAGACGCCAACAAACCCGCTATTAAAAATAAGCGATATTCGAGCGATTTCCGAAATAGCGCGCCCAAAGAACATTATCGTTGTTGTTGATAATACATTTATGACGCCCTATTTCCAGCAACCGCTTTCCCTGGGGGCTGACATTGTTCTTCATAGCACTACAAAGTACATCAACGGCCACAGCGATTCGATTGGTGGCGCACTAATGTTAAATAATGACGAAATGCACGATGCACTAAAATTTACCCAAAATGCTGCCGGCGCCGTACTCTCCCCTTTTGAAAGTTACTTGATCCTTCGCGGTATAAAAACACTCGCGGTTCGAATGGATCGGCATAACAAAAATGCCCTGGCGATTGCGAAACATCTTGAATCACACCGCCTTGTAAAGCGAGTAATTTATCCCGGATTGGAAAATTATGCTCAATACGATTTAGCAAAACAACAAATGTCCGGTTTTGGCGGCATGGTAAGTTCTGAGCTTGATGGTGATTTAGCCGCTGCAGAACGCTTTGTGGAGAGCCTGGAACTTTTTTCATTAGCGGAAAGCCTGGGCGGGGTGGAATCCTTAGTGGAGCTTCCTGCTGTGATGACCCACGCCTCCGTGCCTGCCGAGCAAAGAAAGAAAATCGGTATTGCGGATAGTTTGATTCGAATATCAGTAGGGATTGAAAACGTAAAAGATTTAATTACGGATATTGATAATTCGTTGAAAAGGATTTAAAGCGTCTTCGGGAAATCGAGAACATGTCGCAAATTAAATATAAAAAAGGGAGACAGAGTATTTCTGCCTCCCTTTTATTTCTGTCTCTTATACACATCTGACGCTGCCGACGAGCGTCTTGGTGTAGATCT
>CAXHHS010000477.1:0-5884 GCA_964015645.1 uncultured bacterium | reverse complement strand
ACACCAAGAAGCTCGTCGGCAGCGTCAGATGTGTATAAGAGACAGCGCCTGGACACTGCGCGATGAATTGAATTTTTCCAGCGGCGATGTTTTCCCCGAAGCCGGTGGTGCTTTTTGGCATAGTAATTTCCAGAATGCCAACGGATTCCTCATCGATGAATATTTGGTAACGCCCCAAATTGCCCGCGCTCGTTTCGATAGCCTCTTCTTTTATGCCGGCGCCATCGGCCTTCCATTTACGGATTCATTACGGGTTTGGGTTTCCACCGGCGGTTCCGAAGTATCCGATTTTACTAACTTGCTGGATCATTTTGTCGTCGCCGGCCCTACCGGCAATTGGACCCGTTATGGATTTGATATTTCGCAATTTTCCGGGCGCGACATCTATATTGCTGTCAATTATTATCATACCAACGGCGGCCCGGATGGCGCTCATTCCAACAATGTTTGGGTGGATCATTTTGTCGTTACCGGAACATCTACCGATTCGTTGTTTTCCAAAATACTGTATTCGCAATTAAACGGCTACCAGGAAGTGCCGCCCGTTGCTACCGCCGGTTATGGCGATGGCATCTTTTTCTTAAACCAGGATTCCACAGCATTGGAATATGAAATTTCCCTGGAGAATTTATCCAGTGGCGTTTTTGCGGCTCACTTTCACCAGGCGGCAGCCGGTGAAAACGGAGATGTGGTATTCACAATTCACTCCGGCAGCACGATTTCCGGCGATACCACACTGAGCGGTTTATGGACATCCCAAGATGGGGAACCGCTAACACCGGAATTGGTCGAGGCGCTTTGTAATGGTGAAATTTATGTAAATGTTCATAGCGACAATTTCCCCCCGGGAGAAATTCGCGGGCAGGTCGTTTTGGAGGTGAATTCGGAATTGTTGCCGCCGCAAAGCCTATCCGCAAGCACTGATGGCCAAACGGCATCCTTAACCTGGGATGCACCGGCCTCCGATGCGTATTCGCACTTCAACCTCTATCGCGCGCAACAAGGCGAGGCATTTGCATTTCTGGATTCCACGTCCCAAACTGCATTTACGGATAACACGGTTTCGATGGAAGAAACTTATTTTTACTTCGCAACCGCCATTTATCCCGAAGGGCAAAGTGCTCCCAGCGATACCGCTTCCACCATTGTAACCGGTATTGATGATGCCGGAACAACCCTTCCCCTGGAATTTGCTTTGGAACAGAATTATCCCAATCCCTTTAATCCTACAACTTCTTTAAAATACGCGCTTAAAGAAAACGCCAGCGTAACCCTCAATATTTACAATACATTAGGGCAGTTGATTAAAACACTAGTCAATGAAAAACAAACCGCCGGTTTTAAAGAAGTGGTTTGGGATGGCCGGGACGATGCCGGTATAACTGTCGCCAGCGGAATTTATATTTACCGCCTGGTTGTAGATAGTTTTGGGGAAACCGGCGCTTCCGCCGCGGATGCTAATTTTGTTCGTTCGAAGAAGATGATTCTTTTGAAATAAGTTTCAAGTAACCCAATGATTTTCTTTAAGACCTCAAAGGTTAAAACCTTTGAGGTCTTTTATTTCGTAATCGGTAGCGTCGTCGGTTAACTCTGCCTTGAAATCCTCACCGCTCGCACGGATTAGCGATTTTCTACCGCTAACATCAATTCCCGACTGCTGGCATAAAATTCCGGCAAATCCATTTCCTTCAGAAATACTAGTCCCCGGGTTGCGCGAATCAGCGGGCTGGCGTGTTCGTAAAACCACTCTCTTCCCAGGCAAATCTTAAGCTTTTCATACTGCTCTACCTGAATTCTCTGCGCCAGTTCGGAAAAAGGGCCATCGTGTTCGTAACTTGGGAAAGAGGCGTCTTTCTGTGATATAAAACTATTCAAAAACGCTGCTTGCATAACCGCAAACATGTTGAGGGAAACCGGCACAAAAATATTCGATTCTACCGGGTGAAAGCGGTACCAGACATTGCGATACCCCCAGACCTTAATATCCGATCTGCCGGATATTTTTTCGTACTGCTTTAACGCTTCGGTAACCGCCTGGAGGACTTTGTAATGGGTGTCCGGGCCACTGGCTTCCGGGTCAAACGCCACGGTAACGATATCCGGTTGAACATCTTTCAATAGTTTAACAATTGGCGGCACATCGCGCTCTACGGTTGGCTCTTCTGTAAAAATATCACCGGTATAGAAACCCAATCGCAGGTGTTTTACGTGATGGCAATCCCACCCAAAATAGCCCCAAATACATTCGGCTTCCCATTCCCGGCACATGGATTTAAGTTGCTGGATATGAGGCAAATCCTTTTTACCGGGATATTCGGTTTTAAAATAATGTTGGAGTTCGGTAATCCGATTTTTGATGCCGTTCAAATCATCATCATCATAAACTTCTATCAAGTTCCGCAAGAGCCGGCGTGCCTCGCCCTCATTTTTCATCGTCCGGCTTTTACTTGCGACACCGTCCAGGTATTGCCAGACATCGCGGTTACGCCCATTGATATTATCTTTGTGGAAATATCCGGCTTCGTGCAATGCGTGCATTTCCGGCGAATCGAGAAGTGCCAATAATTTGCTCAATTGCCGCATCATAAAGGGATTAGAAACCGAGGTAAACCCCCCGGTAAAACAGGTAAAATAGTGTGTGTTGCTGCCGTCGCGGATATGGCGAACAACATGGGGCAGGTAGCCAAGCATAATATCGTCATGATGGGGTTCGGTATGTAAAAAACGGGTTCCGGAGCGTTTTTTTACTCCATTTTCAATTTTATGTACGAGTTTATCACGTACCCGGGCGAGTATGGAGTTTAAGTCGTTAGCGTGTTGTTTAAGCACCAGTTTACCAACCGGGTCTTCGCGAAAGTCCGTTTGGCTGAGTTCAATAATTTGCTTACGCTTTCGCACTGCCAAATCAAATACGATTCTTGCAATACTGTTTTCGCTCAAAGGTTTTTCATTGGAAAAAACCTCTAAAACCCGGCGTTTCATCAGCTTTGCAGCGCCTTTGGTAATATAAAACCGGGCGTTAGGAAGTTTGTGCAGGGCGGTTGCCGGATATAAAATATTGGCATCATTTTCTACCGCATCGACAATGACCTCTGCTTTGGATTCTCCGGCGGCAGTAATAAGCGCCACACATTGCGGATTGTACGCGATGGTACCCAAACCGATGGTAATCACCAGACGGTTCCGGGAAATTTCGATGCCACCAAGGTCACCGGCTGCGGCAGCCTGGGTTTCATAATTGGTGGGCGTAAGCCGGGTAGTGGAAAAATGATCCGAACCGCGAACGTTAAATCCCACGTGGCCGTCGGGACCGATCCCGCCAAGAAAAAAACCGATCCCGCCCATTTTGCGAATCTTCTCCTCATATTCCTGACACCATTGATCGATTTGCGCTAACATTTCTTTTTGGCGGCGTTCCAACCGAGTTTTGCCGTAAGAATATCGCAGCGATAGATCCACCCGGTGATCCGGCCAAACATCTTCCAGCGCCTCCCCTTTTGTTAGACCGATCCCGGAGCTATCAATCAGCAGGGATTTCTGGCGGTCGATCCCAAATCCTTCAATATAAAATTGTTTGATATAGGCATAAAAACTGTTGTGTTGCCTGGGGTTAATGGGATAAAATTCATCGATTTGAACAAATCGCAGGCTGCTAATATCCGGTTTATTTCCCGGATGAATCCCGCCTTGCTCCAATTGCTCCCGGATCGGTTTTTCATCCCAATGTATAAGCAAATGGCTTACCCATTTAATAAAATGCTCCGGGGTTTTACCAGTCGGTAAAGCGATTACGCCGCCGGGGTTTTGCTGCGCCCATTCCAGGAAACGCAACGCCGTCAATTTGCCCAATGCCGGAAAATTATCAACGACAATCGTCCTGATTTTCTCATCCGGTGGATAAATATCCTTAAACGGCGATGCCTGCAATGCGATTTGTTCAACTTTACTGAAGATAGGGTGATTTTTTCGCGGCATAATTAAGCCCTTGTCATAACAGAATTCGATTTTCCAAACACACTCTAATAGACAGACATATAGAATTTAAACAATCGTTATTTATTATGCTAACAGGTATTTGATACGCTTCCATACTCCAATCGATTTCGAGGCCAGGGCGCTGGCTTTCCAGCTTCGAACTTTTTCCGCTTTGTTTTTCCGTTCGCAATATAGTTTGTGTTTGCATCGAATTCTTTGTATACTTGCACCCCTTTATTTTAAGCAGGATATGTATCGTTTTCGATTATGGAAAAGTTAGGTGTATTATTGATCAATTCGTCGCGAATTTACGGCGGAACGGAAACCTGGACCCTGAGGGCGGCGGCAGAATTAAAAAATCGTGGATACCGGGTGATCGTAGGCTATCGCTTCCCTGTTATCAAGCAACACGCGGATGATTTCGGATTGCCGATCATAAAATTTCCCCTTCGCAGTGACAGTGACATCTATTCGATTTATTTAATTCGTAAAACATTGTTAAAAAACAACTTACATGTCGTTCTTCCCACCCGCGACCGCGAATACTGGCTTGGCACAATTGCTGCAAAATTAGCCGGCTGTAAAAGCATTATCCGGTTAGGAATTGTGCGAATTCTAAAAAACAAATGGAAAAACCGAACGCTCTACGGAAAATGGGCGGATGCCATTCAAGTAAACGCACAAGCAATTGTAGACGGGCTGCTTTCCGTTAATTTCATTCCTCAAAATAAAATCCATCAATTTTACGATGGGGTTGAAGTTCCGCCAACCCTGCCGGATAATGCAAACACCCCGCCATTCACCTTTGTTTATGTTGGCAGCTTAATCGCTCGTAAAAATGTCTCTCAACTATTGGGGGTTTTTCATAAACTAACCCAATCGCTGCCCGATAGTGATATTCGATTGTGGCTGGTTGGCGAAGGTGAAGAAGAAGCGAACCTGAAACAATTGGCGCAGGAGTTAAAAATCCGGGATATGGTAAAATTCTGGGGCCATCAAGATGATGTCCCGGCAATTCTTCAACAATGCCACGCAATGGTGTTACTGTCAAAAAGCGAGGGATTCCCTACGGTATTATTGGAGGGAATGGCCTGCGGGGTGCCGCCGGTGGTTGGCAGCATTCCCGGGATAGATGAAGTTGTAAACCACGAAACAAACGGCCTTATCGTGAATTTGGATAATGAAACTGAAATTGTTCGAGCAATGAAGCGAATGGTTCAAGACAAATCTTTCCGCATTCAACTTAGAGAAACCGGTTTTAAGGAAGTAAAGGAAAAATTCTCGCGAGCAGCTATGGGAGAGAATCTGGAGAAATTGATACTTGAGGTCGTGAATGGCTAAACCAACTTCTGGAAAAAATTCGGCGCTATACCTGCGAATTATCTCCTATCTAAAACCATATTATAAAGAGATGATCGTTGTTATCGTCTGCAACTTCGGATTTATTATTACCAGCACGCTTTCGGTATGGATGGTTGCCCCGGTAATTTCGGTGCTATTTGAAAACGTTTCCCCGGCGCAGACTGAATCCGCTGCCGAGCCACAAACGCCGGAATCACCCGATGCCAGCTTCTTCGACATCAATAATTGGCTCAAAGAAAACGTGCAAAATATTCTTCCCCAGGGCGATCCGGCGGAAACGTTAAAATGGCTGTGCATCTTTATCATTTTGATTTTTGTGGTCAAAAATATTTTCAATTTTACCGAACATTTTTGGATGACTTATGTGGAGCAGCGCGTGGTAAAAGACCTTCGCGAGCAAATTTACGAACGCATCATCCACCAATCGATGGGCTTTTTTCACAAATATAAAACCGGTGATCTAATCTCCAACCTGACCAACGACATCAACGCGGTCAATCTCGCTGTGAACCGCAGTTTTACCAAACTGATCCGTGACCCGCTAATG
>CAXHHS010000476.1:0-5884 GCA_964015645.1 uncultured bacterium | reverse complement strand
TTTATGGGTTTTCATTATAGTGCCCCTTCTTTATTTAAGTATTAAACTTATTGTTCATTTTACTATTTATGCAGCTTAATCATTCGATAATGCATAGCGGGAAAAGTGCGGCAACCGGGCATCTTTTACTTCAATTTCTCCTTCTCCATCATCAATATCGACATCGAGGTCGTCGTATTGCATTTGCTCCCACTGGCCGCTTTCTTCATTAACGTAATAAAGATCAATATCATTGGGATTAACGCCGCTCATATCCAACCCTTTGGCATCGATATTTAAAATAGCCGGTCGGCTAAAGGTGATGCCATGCGGTTGAAATACCACATCCACTGCGCCCAGGAATTGATCGTCATTCAGGCTGATTTCTATTTCAGCATTTTCGCTCATCGAATTACGAGGAATTGTCAAGGAAATTTCGACATCCAAATCGCCGTGCTCGTGTTCCAGGTAAAGCGTTCCTCCTCGGTTGGCTTTGATAAATTTGGAAACGGTTGTGGTTTTGTTAAGAGAACGGTTATTTTTTCCTTTAAAGGAAAGAATGTTAAACTCCTGCCCGGCAGCAGTGTTTTTTGTTACCGCCGCTGAAGATGATAGCGGGTCTGCCTTTTGGCATCCGGAAAAGCCGGCCAATAATCCGCTTATAAAAATTCCGATAATTATTGTTCTGGCGATTCGTTTTATATTTTTCATCACAAACTCCCCGGGCTTTTGATATGGTTTATTTACAAGCCTAATTCGGCTATTTCTTGTTTGGTCTTTTTTACCTGGTGCATTGCATTTAATTGTGTAAACAGGTTAACTGCCTGCTCGTATTGTTTTTTAGCGGATTTATTGTTTTTTTTCTCTTTCAGCATTCGGCCATATTCATAATGCAGTTCGGCTTCCGTTAGCGGGTTTTTAAAGCGGCGAGTGAGTTGAATGCCTTGCTGAAAGTGATATCTGGCGGTTTTCCATTCCGCTTTGTTGGTATGGATGACGCCTAAAAATTTGCAAACTTCGGCTTCTCCTAAGCGATCTTGCAGCTCGGTATAAGACTTTAATGCCTGTTTGCACAAAGCCTCCGACATCCGCCAATCTTTAACCGCAAGATAGATTTTTACCCGGTTTATTTTTATATTCGCTTGCAGCCGTATATTCCCGGCTTCCCGCGCTAATTGAGAACTTTTGTTAAAGTGTAACTCCGCCTCCGACCAATCTTTTAAATCCGCATAAGTCATCGCTATATTGTGATGCACCTCTGCAAGACCTTGTATATTGGCAACTTTTTCAAATCGTGGAATGCTCTCTCCGTAATTGGCCAGCGCTTCTTGCGATTTTCCCTGAACATTCGCCAAAGCGCCCAGGTTATTATAAATTCTGGCCGAAAGCCTGGTACCGGCTTCTAACTGATCGGTTATTTCCAATGCTTTATGCCAGCTCTCCGATGCTTTATGAAATTCTCCCTGTTCGAAATACAGAATGCCCATACTGTTGTAAACTTGAGCTTCCCCCAAATTCTCAGCTTCTGCAATGCAAAGATTCAAACTTCCCTGGTACTGTTTTAATGCTTTTCTCCACTCGCTTTTGATGGAAAAGATGTTACCGGCCAACCGCAGCGCATTTATTTTTTGATTGTTAAATTCCCTGGAATCACAAAGGGCTATCGCTGCTTGATATGCCTCTACTGCTTTGTCTCCATCACCAAAATTTTCGTAACACCGCCCCGCCCAGAGCCTGATCTCAATTTCTTCCGCTTTTGTGAGTTGCGTTGAGAATTGTTTAAAAATGTGAGACAGGGAGCTGTCAAGAAGTTGAATCTTGAGAAGTTGGTCCTTTTCTTCGATAAGGTTTATCATATATGATTGAATTTCCCGGAGAATGGCATTCCACCCGGTTTCAGCCGGTTCAACAGTCGCCAGGAATTCTCGAACCTGGGTTTGAATCGACATACCGGAGGCCTGTTCTTTTGAAATGCTCTTTTTACTTTTCCGGTTCATAACTAATTAATCCTACAGTTCATGGGTTGTGGTTTTGAATTTTGATTTAGTTTGCTAAATCATTTAAATTCAGTTGGTTATTACATTTTGTATCCTTTTGAGGTTTAATTCACTGCCAATCGGAAAACTTTGAATTAAAATTTCCAAATCGGCTATTCATTAGAAAGTGCATACCGGGAAAAATGCGGCAGTTCAGCATTGACCACCCGAATATATCCTTGGTCCGGGATCACAACGATGTCTTCGCGGGGCATTAATTCCCACAGGCCGGTATTGGTATTTTCGTAGTAAAGTTCAACAGACTCGGGATTGACGCCGGTAAGGTCAAGCCCGGTGGCGGTAAGATTTAACAAAGCTGACGGAGAAAAGGTGGTTCCGTGCGGACCGAATGTTAGAGCAATATCGGTATCATCAAACGTCATTGACAATTCTTTCGAGATGTCGATAGCGCCGGGCAAGATGGTTAAATCGACAGATATTTCGGCGTTATTGGTAGTACCATCGTTTGCATCGGCGGAAATTGAGAGAGTGCCGCCATCGGCTTTGTTAATATATTGGGATGTGTTAAAGCTTTTTAACAATGCCCGTTTGCCATCCCGCCAGGAAATCAAATTGATATGCTTGCGCGTTTGTTTGCTTTCCTGTTCAATACTGTTTGCCGTACTCAGTGTATCCCGCGAGCACCCGGCAAAATTCAACAGTATCCCCGCAAAAAGGATTCCTGTTAACAATAAATAAACTACATGCTTAAATTGTTGCATTGTGGAACTCCTTGGTTTGATTGACACATCAGGTCGTTTATTAATAGTTCGAAATTTCATTTTTTCACCTCTCATTGAATTTTATTTAACCATGTGCTACTGCGTAACGGGAGAAGTGATCGACCGTTATGATCATCCATCTACCCTGGTAATTGATTTGCTCCGGCTGCTGCTCGATGTAATTATCGTTTTCATCGATGTAGTAAAGCACCGGGGTATCTGTGTCTAATTCGCTCCAATCTAACTTTACCTCTGCCGCCGGGCTAAACTGGCAGCCATGCGGGCCAAAGGTAAACGTCAATTCATTAGTAACCGGGTTATAATCAACCTGGAAGGTAATCGTTACCGGATCGCCATATGGAATTTCTGCCGGAGGAGTTAACGCGCCGCCATCAAAAGAAAGTACGGATTGGGTGGGTTCGAGATCCACAGAAGCACCTCTATATTGGTTGTGGGGAGCATGAAATTTCACTACACTGGATGCGGATAGCGGATATTGGCTGTTACTTTGATTATCCTCATCTACCCATCTGTTTTTATTTTTTTTACCCAAAAATGGTACCGGTTCTTTTATGTCGGTATGGTCAACCGGGGCAACCAATTCCGTTTTTTCGCAACCGAAAAAGGCGAATGAAAATGCGGCAATAGCTAAAATCATGGGTTTGTAAAAGCGTTTCATTTTATATCTCCTGTATAAATTTGGCTGGTATTTGATTAGGGGATTCTTGATTGAGGGATTGCTTATGAAGCATAAAGGAGTCGAATTGAAGGCAGTTAATATTTTTTTGCGGTTGAGAATTGGTGTTCGGGGAGGATTTTACTGCCGTCCCTGCGATATTACGCGATTTGTCATTTGTGCAACTTTTTAATCTCCGGGCACAGACAACAACACTTCTTCTTAAAAATAGCAGGCCTGTGTTCTCCTTTAAAACTTTCACGATACCCCTCGCTCTTGAGTATAAATGAAGTAAATTGTGATTACTGATGAGTCTTTTTAGAATCCGTTTGGTGTGAAAAATTCGGAATCGGTTTTAAAAAACTCCGTTGTACTAATATCTACATCGAAAATGGTTGGCTTGAATCTTTTCATGATAAAACTCCTTGGATTTGGTTTTAGTCTTACCGGCATAAAAAGAACCGGTAATGCTGTAAAAGATTATGGGGAAGGGGAAATATTTACTTTTTATCAAAAGTTTGTCTGTTATGAAAAAGATCGCTCGCAAAAACTACTATGCTTTGGCGTGTGTATTGCAAAGATGGTACCATTGTTTACAGTTTTTTAGAGACTTCCCGTAAACTATTGTTTTTATTTAGATAAAAAGTGCCGTGAGTTTGACCGCCTGGATTACCAACCATAATACGATGTAATAAAACATTACTTTCATTAAAAAAGAGCAACAAGACATTACCATAATGCCTCATAGCCGTTTCAACGGTTTCCGATTATCCGTTTCATTATTCAAAGAAGATTAGAATAATGAATAAATATTTAAAAATTTCTTGTATATTGAATTTTATCCTCTTTTATTGTATAACAAACCATCGAGTTTGGTAGCGAGGTTGTGTTTTCGTTTTATATATTTCACTATCCAGCCATTTTGTAACGACATGCTTTTTATACCCGGCGATTCAAAATATGGTATTTCCTGATGTTTAAGTGGAAACCATTTTTGAAATCAGTAATTCTCATTTTTGCTACAATCTAATCACCCCTGGTGATTATGGCCGCAGTATTTCACCCGGATATTCTACTTCTAACCATGAATATTAAACTAATCTAAGGAGGTATTTATGAATCGTTTTAATTTTAACCCGCAGCAGGGCGCTAAAAAATGGGGCATTATCCTGTTTTTCGGGTTATCCCTAATTATTTGGATTGGCTGCGTAGACAATCAAAAAATGTCAACGGAACCCGGGGAGGACCAAATTAATGTGCTTTCAATTAATAGTGAATCATCTTTTTCCATCGTAGATCTTGAAGATCGGGAATTTACCTTAAATAAGGAGAACGTTCAAGTTCAGGCTGCTATAGCTGCCCAGGAATCATGTATTGACTCCCTGCTGGCATTAGCAGAAGTGGTTGGAGTGGGAACCGGGATGACCGAGGATAGTAGCAGTCTTTCAATTGTAGTAATGACGATGTCGGAGATGGGAAACCAGTTACCGGATTCGCTCAATTCCCTACCCGTTGTAGAGATGGTAACCGGTGAAATAACGGCTCTAAACGCGACTGCGTCATTAGGAAAAAGAGGATCGGGGAATATGGTTGGCCAGGATGTAGACCCAACCACAAAGTTGCCGCGGCCGGTGCCAATTGGCGTTTCCGGGGGGCATTTTAGTGTTAGCGGCGGCACTATTGGCTGCCGGGTGAGAAGCAGCGAGGATGATGACGATGACGACGAGGATGACGATGATGTTAGCATATTTGCCCTGAGTACCAACAGTGTATTTGCCGCAAACAATGCGGCCAGCATCGGGGACAACATTCTCCAACCCAGTCTTTTTGACGGCGGCCAAAATCCTCAAGATGCAATTGCCACCCTGGCCGATTTTGAACCGATTGAGTTTTCGCCCACAGCGAATAATATTATGAATGCTGCCATTGCGCTCACCTCTGTAGACAGCCTAAATAAATTCACCCCGCCGGATGGATACGGTAAACCCAAGAAAAACTCGGTCGAAGCCAGTATCGGTATGAAGGTAAGAAAATACGGCCGCTCCTCCCGCCTGACCAAAAGCAAGGTAGAGGCTATTAATGTCACAGTAGAGGTCAATTTTAGCGCAGGCGTTGCTCGCTTTGTCAACCAGATTGTTATTAGCAAAAAAAAGTTTAGCACCTTTGGAGATTCCGGCGCACTAATCGTTGCGAAAAAAAGCCCCAACAAACGAAAACCGGTTGCCCTCCTCTTTGCCCTTGGGGAAGGAGTTACCATTGCCAGCCCCATTCAGCCAATTCTGGATCGTTTTGGCGTTAAAATTGACGGCCCCGGTAATTCCGGTGGAGAAGATTAATGATGTTGAACGCCTTTAGGGAATTGTGTTTGTAATCCAAATCCCCTCAAAAAAATTCGACTCCGCTCAGCATGACATCGTGCGGTCATGCTGAGCGGAGTCGAAGCATGGAGTTGGGGACTACACTTGCAACTT
>CAXHHS010000475.1:0-5904 GCA_964015645.1 uncultured bacterium | reverse complement strand
ATAAACTGTATATCGTTTCCCATATTTACAACACAAGCGCTGATGTGGCTGATGCTGGTGAAAATGCCAGGTTATACCGCTATAGTTATAATTCCGGGTCGCAAACCTATTCTTTGGATAGCGGTTTTCCGGTCGATATCAATAATTCTATAAGCGAAGTCTTAACGGTTGCCAAAGATACTTCCGGAAAACTATGGATTACCTGGATACAGGACGAAAGGGTAATGGTCAATAGCTCCCAGGGAAATGATTTGACCTGGGGAACACCGTTTGAACTCCCATCCCAGGGGGATGATACCGAAGAAGACGATATTTCCGCAATCGTTGCATTTGACGGTAAAGTCGGGATCATGTGGAGTAATCAAACCGAAGATAATGAGGCGATGTACTTTAGCTATCATAATGATGGCGCTAACGAAACAAACTGGAGCACACAGGAAGATGCTGTCAAGGAACCAAATGGCGCCAGTTTTGCAGATGATCATATCAACTTTGCGCCTGCCTGTGATAATAGCGGAAACCTCTACTCGGTAACCAAAACCAGTTTGCGCAACAACGATAATGACACACTTATTTTTGTCTCCAAAAGAACACCGGATGGGGTTTGGGAAAATTACCCCGTCGGTTCCGTAAAATATAAATGGACTCGTCCCTCTATCTTAATTGATGAAGATAATGAAGAAATCTGGGTGTTTGCAGTCAGCGATTTTATCGAACAACAACATACCATTATTTATTATAAAAAATCCAATTTACATAACATCGATTTTGAGACCGGTTTGGGAACACCATTTATCGAGAGTACTACAGATGACCAAATCAGCAATCCAACCACGACAAAACAGTGCGTGAATCGCGAAACCGGAATTTTGGTGCTGGCCAGCGATAAAGGCACAGAGTTTTATGTACACAATTTTATAGAGGTTAACAAAAAACCGGTTGTTAATAATTTCTTTCCGACTGCCGGGCCAGCAGGAACGGTTGTCGATATCACCGGTTTGTTAATGGAAGCAGTTACTTCCGTTGAATTTAACGGTGTTCCGGGAGCGTTTACCATTGTAAACGACACGATGGTACAGGCCACTGTGCCCGCCGGTGCTTCTCCCGGCCCGATTACTGTGTCAAATTCTTTTGGCGGCACCGATACGGAAACCGATTTTAATGTTACGATACCGCCGTTTGATTTATCCGTGTCGGTTACCGGCCCCGGAACGGTTGTGCTGGATCCGCCAGGCGGATCTTATAATTCGGTAACGGAAGTAACCGTCACCGCCGTTCCCGATGCCGGTTATGTCTTCACCAATTGGAGCGGCGATCTATCCGGCCCCGATAATCCTCAAACCATTTTAATGAACGACGATTACAGCATCTCCGCTGATTTCATCGATATTTTTGATACCTTAGTACCAACCGCGGAAGAATCCCAAACCGGAAGCTCGGCAGGTTCGCTTACCGTAAGAACCACGCAGCCATTGGCAAAAGTTGAAGGTGCATTATACCTCGCGGCAATTTCTACCAGGAAAGAAGCGCCGGTTGCATTTGTCTCCGGCTTAGGATTAAGCTGGACCAAGGTGAAAAATCAATGCCCCGGCCGCAACCAGGTTACCCTGGACCTATGGATGGCGCAGGGAACTCCTACCGGGGATGGCGTTGTGGAAGCAACGTTTGTCGATTTGCCAAACTATGCTGTTATTGCCGTCACCCGTTACTCCAGTGTGGATGAAACAAACCCGATTGGCGCTATTATCTCCGGTAATACAAATGGGCTTGACGGCGATTGTGATAACGGTGATGATAGCGATTCTTATTCCTTTAGTCTTACCACAACCGCAGATAGATCAACGATTTACGGCACGGCTGCATTAAGAAATCAAACCCACGAGCCTGGCATGGGATATACCGAACAGGCAGAAATTTCCCAGGTTGGAATTGGCAGCGACCAGGCCGGCGTTGCCGTGCAGGATAAGTTTGTTCTCAATGCTTCTACGAATACCGTAGATGGTATTATCAGCAGCAACACCGACTGGGCAATGATTGCTGTGGAGATCAAAGCCGGTTTAGGCGGAACGGGAACCCCCATCCGCTCTTTAACGATTCTCGTAGATGGCCCCGGTTCGGTAAACCTGAATCCTCCCGGCGGTGAATATGAAGAAGGAACGGTTGTAACCTTAACCGCCATTCCCGACCCTTTTCGCGTTTTTCAAAATTGGGATGGCGCAGTTACCGGCAGCCAAAACCCGATTTCACTAACCGTTACCGATGATGATACCATCCATGCGATTTTCTCTCCCTCCCCGGCGCAAACGCTTACCATCAATACATCCGGTTTGGGAAGCGTAACACTCGATCCACCCGGGGGATTATACATTCCCGGTACCGAGATTACGCTAACCGCAACTCCCGATTCCGGTTACTCCTTTAATAGCTGGAGTGGCGATTTTACAAGCACCGCAAACCCGGCCACCTTTACCATGCCGCAAAGCGACGCCATCATTACCGCTAATTTTGATGAACTTCCCAAGTTTAATGTCAATACCTTTGTCAGCGGCAATGGCGTCGTGCAATTGAATCCTCCCGGTGGTGAATATTATGTCGGATCAACCGTCACCTTAACCGCCATTCCCGATACCGGTAATTTTTTCGTTAGCTGGTTTGGCGATTTAAGCGGCGCGGAGAACCCCGGCACATTGACTATCGATTCTCATAAATCGGTAACTGCCATTTTTACCGATCTGCCCAAGTTTAAACTAACACTCACAACATCCGGTAATGGGGCGGTCACAATGAATCCACCCAGCCCGGATAGCACTTATTTTGTAGGAACCGTTGTAACGCTCACCGCCGAGCCGGATAGCGGCAATCGCTTTGTTCAATGGGGGGGCGCTTTAAGTGGCAGCACGAACCCCCAAATCATAACGATGGATACCGATAGAACGATTTCCGCGTCTTTTGTGCGGCAATATTCTCTTAGCACATTGCAATTGGGTAACGGAAGCGTCGATCTGAATCCCCCCGGTGGATTGTATGATGAGGGATCGACCGTTACAGTGACTGCTGTACCGGATTCCGGTAATATTTTTGGCGGCTGGAGCGGCGCTTTAAGTGGCACAACAAATCCGCAAACCTTAACGATGAATTCCGATAAAAGCGTTTTTGCCGCTTTTATTCGCCAGTTTGCCATCAATTTGAATGTGATTGGCGGCGGCAATATTACTTTAAACCCATCCGGCGGCGTGTATAACGAAGGTACAGTCGTTACCGTAAGCGCCGTTGCGGATTCCGGTTTTGGATTTAACGGTTTTAGCGGCGATTTAACCGGATCAATCACCCCGCAATCTGTAGTGATGAGTTCCGATCAAAATATCACCGCAACATTTACCCAACAGTTTGCTTTGAACATAACGGAAATCGGAAACGGAACGGTTTCGCTAAACCCGCCGGGCGGAATGTACGATCTTGGCCAGGTGGTCGCAGTTACCGCCGTCCCGGATTCCGGCAATCGCTTTGGTGGCTACGGTGGCGATCTAACCGGCACCACGGCAACGCAAACCATTACGATGGATGGCAATAAAACCGTATTAGCGACGTTTATCCGCCAATATGGGTTAAATATTATCACTGTTGGTCCCGGTTCTGTTTCGCTAATACCGGATGGCGGCGTGTACGATGAAGGCACCGGCGTTATTGTTACGGCAACACCAAATCCTGGCAGTGTTTTTCTTGGTTTTAGCGGCGGTCTATCGGGAACCACTACGCCGCAGGCTCTAATTATGGACGCCGATAAAAATATCACCGCCACATTTTCCAACCAGTTTACGCTAGATGTCACAACGTTAGGAAATGGTACCGTAACGTTAAATCCACCCGGTGGTACTTACAACCAGGGAACCGTAGTAACCGTAACTGCCACCCCGGATTCCGGTTTCGGCTTTAGCGGTTTTAGCGGCGATTTAAGTGGCACAACCACGCCGCAAACGCTGACGATGGACAGCAACAAAAGTATTACAGCGCTGTTTATCCAGGAATTCTTACTAACGGTTTCCGAAGTTGGCGCAGGGAATATCACCTTAAGCCCACCGGGCGGGCTTTACCCCATCGGAACGGTGGTAACCGTAACAGCTACCCCGGATTCCGGCCACCGCTTTGCCGGTTTTAGCGGCGATTTAAGCGGTACAACCACACCGCAAATCATTACCATGAATTCCGATAAAAACGTCGTTGGAGCCTTTATTCAACAATTCTTGCTTGAAACGGTCTCGATTGGCGCCGGAAATATTTCCCTCAACCCACCGGGCGGATTATATGACATCGGAACAGCGGTCGTCGTAACCGCAAATCCCGACTCCGGTGCTATTTTTAGCGGGTTTAATGGGGATTTGACGGGCACAACCAATCCACAAATCCTGGTTGTGAATTCCGATAAAAGCGTTTCGGCAAATTTTACCAATCAATTTTTACTGACTATCAACTCAATTGGCTCTGGTACCGTGAGTATAACACCCAGCGGCGGTTTGTATAACGAGGGAACCCAGGTTGCCCTGACTGCCATTCCTGCCTCCGGGTTTGTGTTTAGCGGCTGGAGTGGTGATTTACAAGGCATTGATCCCACTGAGTTGATTACCATGAGCAGCGATCAAACCATCAACGCTGTGTTTACACAAATTCCAACGCCCAATGCCAGTTCCGGTATTTGGCGCAATATCGTAGAGCTGAGCGCGCTTCCGACATTTGGCCCGGCATACGAGGTGATGCTGGCTTCTGCAAACGCCTCGGTTGGAACGGTCAATTTATCCGACCCCAATAATACAGAGAATGTAAAAATTCTGGCCAAAGCGCTGGCGTATGCCCGCACCGGCCAGGCAAGCTATCGCACGGAAGCGATTGCAGCAATTCTTTCGGCGATAGGTACGGAACAAGGAGGCACCGCCTACGCCCTGGGTCGGCAACTGCCGGCGATTATTGTCGCGGCAGATCTCGCCAACCTTTCCAGCGGTGACGAAACAACTTTTACAAACTGGTTAGGAACCTTACTAACAGCAGATTTCCAGGGGCAAACCCTGGCACAAGCCCAGGAAGCCCATCCCAATAACCAGGGGAATTTCCCCGGGGGAGCGCGGGCAGCCATTGCCGCCTATCTCGACAATGATTTCGAATTGGCTCGCACGGCAACCATTTTCCGCGGCTTCCTCGGCGGTCTGGAATATTATGATGGATTTACCTTCGGCAGCGATTCTAGCTGGCAGGCGGATACGAATACCCTGCTTGGTATAAACCCGCTGGGCGCAACGAAAAACGGTAACTCCATCGATGGCGTTTTGCCTGATGACCAGCGATTCGGCGGCTCATTTACCTGGCCGCCGCCAAAAGAAACGGTGGTCTACGAAAGTTTACAAGGTGCGCTGGTAACCGCCGTCATCCTATTCCGCAAAGGTTATGATGTTTGGGATTGGGAAGACCAGGCGTTATTGCGCGCTTTCCAATGGCTCAGCAGCCAGGCAGATTTTCCTGCCAGCGGTTCCAACGATTGGACCCCGCACATCATCAACTTTTATTATGATAATACCAATATTGATGCACCTTTACCCGGCACATCCGCCGGTATCAACATGGGATGGGCAAGCTGGACTCACATCGATGGCATGATTCTCGATTTAAGCACCGCCGGTCCCGGAACCGTAACGTTGAATCCCCCGGGAGCCGTATATCAACCCGGAACAGTGGTGACATTAACCGCGGTGCCTTCGGAAAACTCGACCTTCATCGGTTGGAGCGGTGATTTATTAGGCGTTACCAATCCGCAAACATTGGTGATGAATACTCACAAAGCCGTTACCGCAAACTTTACCGGCCAATTTACTTTAAATGTTACCAACTGTCTCTTATACACATCTCCGAGCCCACGAG